>NZ_RZTC01000241.1:0-2629 GCF_004023165.1 Mesorhizobium sp. M7A.F.Ca.MR.176.00.0.0
GTCTGGCGCGGAGCGGATAACGAAAACGGGCATCGAGGCGCTGCGCTACATCCCCGTCTCGAAGCGCCGCCGGGCGCCGGTGCGTGACCGCCTGCTGTGAGCGGAGCACGCTTCGCCATCGAGATCCGTGAGCGATACGGGGACGTCGTTCGGGATCGGTGGTCCGTTTCCATTGACCCGCAGCCGGATGAGCTATTGTCGAGCTGGCTCCACCGCCTTGCCATCGCCAACGGTATCGCGCCGCGGCCATTCGCCGGCGTCTTGGGGCTTGGTGACGGAATGGGGTCGTCCCGCCTCGACCATAGCCTAACGCACGGTGTCGCGACCCTGCTCCAACAACAGGCGGATATTGCAACGGAAGCGTTGTCGGCGATGACGATGACCGGTCCAGCGTTGACGCCGCTCCTGCTGCCGTTGCGCGAGAACGTCCGCCCGAACCGTTCGACCTGGACGCAGTATTGTCCCCAGTGCCTTGCCGGCGACCAGGCGCCGTATTTTCGCCGGCACTGGCGGCTGGCGACGCGCATCTCGTGCTTCGTGCATGGTCGCGGTCTTCGGGATCGATGTCCCGCCTGTCGCAGCGGGATTGCATCCTTCGACCAGACCGACCTGATGCCGCAGCACTTTTGCGCCCGATGCGCCTTCGCTCTGCGCACGGCATCGAAGGTCTTCGTCAAAACGTCGGCACGACGGCTGGAACGGTCGATCGACGATATCTGCAAGGTGGGGATGGCCAAGGGATCGATGACGATCGGCGACCTGACTTCGCGGCTGCTGGGCGCGCCTGTCATTGCAGGCGTCTCATTGGGCAAGACGCTCACGAACCTGTCCACGTCCTCGCGCATCCGCTGCTTCGAATGGCTCGCGGACAAGCCTGTCGGCTGGTTGACGGCAGATGAGGACGATGCTGTTGCCCGGCGGCGTCGGCTCGTCCTGGCTGCAGGCGGCCATGACCGGTTGATTGCGCACTTCTCGGATTTCATGGACACGCATCAAGGATCGCCGAGGTCTGTGCGGTCACCCCCGACCGGCGCCGACCTTGCTGCTCTGCTCGCGGCCTATTCGCGCGCCACTGACGATGCGATCCAAACGAAGCGTCACCGTGTTCTTGCGGTCCCACGCGGATAGGACTGCTGCCCGCGAACCACCCATCCCTGGTGAGCAGCATGCTATTCATCACCGGCAACGCCCGCATCTTCATCCCAGTCACTGGAAAACCCCGGCGTGATGTCGCCCGCCAGCAGCTTCTCCTTCGACAGCAGGCCTGCATCCTCAAGCGCATCGATGTCGGGGAGATCGCGCAGGGTGTCGAACCCGAACTGCAGCAGGAACGCCTTGGTCGTGACATAGGTGTAGGGCGCGCCTGGGGTCGGGCTGCGTGGGCCGGAGGCGATCAGGCCGAAGCCGCGCAAATTGCCGATCAGGTCGCGGCTGATTTCCTTGCCGAACAAGGAGGACAGTTCGGCACGGGTGATCGGCTGGAAGTAGGCGATCGTCAACAGCACGAGCACCTCCGGCTGCGAAAGGTTTTTTTGCTCTTGCTCGTCCGTGCCTAACGCTGCGCGAATGGCATCACCGTAGGCCGGCCGCGTCAGGTGCCGAAAACCGCCGGCGACCGCGACCAGGTCGTAAGGACGGCCGCGCAGTTCCTCGCGGATGTCATCAATGAGGAGGTCGAGGTTGCAACTGGCGCCAATCACTTGCGCGAGCACACTACGTGTGACCGGCTCGCTGGCGGCGAAGACCGTCGCCTCGACGCGGTTCATCCACTCCCGCCAGCGAACCTCCGCCGGCAGGTGGTCGAGATCGCGATCGAACAAATGGTCATTTGAACGACGGTCGCCTGATCGATGGTCATCCGACCGGCCCCGCCCTCGCCTCTTGCGGTCCGCTTCAGCCATTTGCTAAAGCCCGTAGATGCGGAACGTGGTGCGGCCGGACAGCTCGCGCACGGCGCCGAGATCGACCAATCGGTCGAACAGCCGCCGCAGGCCGCGGTCGCTCATCCCGGTCCTTTTGTCCCCGCGCGAGGCAACGAGCGCATCGTCGTTCAGCAAATGATCGACGACATGGTCCGCCCCCTTTGCCCGCAGTTTCGGAGCGACACCGAACAGCCGATCCGCACGGCGCCCGAGCTCGGCGGAAAGATCGATGGCGCGCAGCGCGGCGCGCGCCTGAGCCACGAGCAGGCCCTGCACCCTCTCCCCGCCTGGCGCCTGGTCGCTTTCCGTCAGACTGGTTGTTCTCACTCGCACGCCACGCGTGCTTCCGCCCGATGCAGGCTGCGCTCCCAGAAGCGGCACCGCATGCGGCCAACCCAATCTTTGCGCGAGCAGGGCGTCGGCGAGCCAAGCACCCAAATTGCGTCCGAAGCCATCGCGTTCCGCGCTCGCGAAGGCACCGGTCAGCATCTCGACAACGCCGGCTGCCGTAGACAGCTGGCGGAGATCCTCGAGGAGATCGCCGACCGCCGCGCCGTCGCGGGCGAAAAAACCGAATTCTTCCAAGACCGCGGTGAGGTTTTTTGCCGTCAGGAGATCCTCCGCGGGCCGGGCTGCCAGCCGGCGCCAGGCGAGCAGCAAAACACCGCCCGGCCCAACGTCGTCACCGGGACGGGTCAGGAGAAAAG
>NZ_RZTC01000242.1:0-2573 GCF_004023165.1 Mesorhizobium sp. M7A.F.Ca.MR.176.00.0.0
CCGTTGCGCTGTCGGAAGACTGCTTTCCCGAGATCGTCACCGGTGGATTACCCGTCATCTATCCCTTCATCGTCTCCAACCCCGGCGAAGCGGCGCAAGCCAAGCGCCGCATCGCCGCCGTCACCCTTGGTCATCTGCCACCGCCGCTGACCGGCGCCGGGCTCGACGAAAATCAACACAAGCTCGAGCGGCTGGTCGATGAATATGCCCAGGCCGACGGGCTCGACCGCCGCCGCCGAGACCGTCTGGCGAAACTGATCGTCGACACCGCGCAAAAGACCGGTCTCGCCTCCGAAGCCGGCGTCGCCGGGACCGACGCTCCGGACGAAGCGCTGCGCCGCATCGACGCCTGGCTCTGCGACCTCAAGGATTTTGCCATCAAGGATGGGCTGCATATCTATGGCCGCGCCCCTGAGGATGAGCCCGACGCCATGCGGCGACAAAGCGCTGACGCCGAGAAAGCGGCGCTTCTCGCCGCGCTCGATGGCCGCCACGTCAAGGCCGGCTCGGCCGGCGCGCCCGCGCGGGGTCGCTCGGACGTTCTGCCCACCGGCCGCAACCTGTTCACCTCGGACCCGCGCACCATGCCGACGCCGACCGCCTATGATCTGGGCAAGGCAGCGGCGGAGGAGGTGGTGCGCGGCTACATGCAATCGCATGGCGACTGGCCGCGCTCGCTGGTCATCGACCTGTGGGGCTCGGCCTCACTGCGCACCGGCGGCGAGGAGATCGCGCAAGGATTGGCGCTGATGGGCTGCCGGCCGCAATGGGATTCGGCGACCGGCCGCATCACCGGCATCGAGGTGCTGCCGCCGGCCACTCTTAGAAGGCCACGCGTCGATGTCACCTGGCGCATATCGGGCCTGTTCCGCGATATGTTCCCGACCCAGATCGCGCTGATCGATGCCGCCGCCAACGCGGTGGCCGCCCGCGACGAGGACGATACGGAAAACCCGCTCGCGGCCAAAACCCGTGCCGATGGCAAGCTCAGCCCGCGCATCTTCGGCACCTCACCCGGCACCTATGGCGCCGGCGTCGAGGATATCTTGTCCTCCGGTAACTGGGCGGCGCGCGAAGAAATCGGCCGCGCCTATCTCGACGCCACCTCGCATGCCTATGGCGGTGCCAAGGGCGAAGGCGTATCGGTGCCCGGCGTCTTCGAAACCCGCATCGCCGAGGCCGATCTTCTCGTCCACACCGGCGACGACCCCGGCCGCGACATCCTCGAAGGCTCCGCCGACGTCGCTTTCATCGGCGGCTTTTCGGCCGCCCTTGCGGCGCTCGGCAGGAATGCCGACGTCATCGTGCTCGACACCACGGACCCGCAAAAGCCCAAGCCGCGTTCGCTCAGTGAGGCCGTATCGCGGGTGGTGCGCGCCCGCGCCGTCAATCCACGCTTCATATCGGGACAGATGCGCCACGGCCCGCGTGGCGCCTCCGAATTTGCCGAAACCGTAGACCGCCTGGTCGGCTTCGCCGAAACCACGCACGCCATTTCGGGCACGCTGATCGAGGCAGTGCACGATGCCTATCTCGGCGATCCCATGGTCCGCGCCTTCATCCTGCGCGAGAACCCCGCCGCCGCCAAAGTCATCGCCGAGCGCTTCCTGTCGGCGCGCCGGCGTGGCCTGTGGCATCCCCTGCGCAACTCCATCGACGACGATCTCACGGCCCTGATTGCCGAGGCCGAGGCGCTTGGGGTGGCGGCATGAACGCCTTCTCGCGCCGCGGCGCCTGCCCGGCTTTGTCGGCGCCGATGCAGACCGGCGACGGGCTTTTGGTGCGGCTCAATCCGGTTGTTGGAGGCCCGTCTTCTGGAGGCCCATCTTCTGGAGGATTGTCGCCGAAGCTTTTGATTGGACTCTGCGAATCCGCCTTGCGGCACGGCAATGGCATCATGGAAGTCACCGCGCGCGGCAGTCTGCAGATACGTGGGCTGACCACGGACAGCGCGGCGCGGCTGGCGGCGGAGGTCGATGCGCTTGATATCGCAGTACGCACCGGCGTGCCGGTCGAGACCGGCCCGCTGGCCGGCATCGACCCGCAGGAGATTGCCGATCCCCGGCCGCTGGCTGAACGGATCAGGGCGTCGATTGACGAGGCTGGATTAGCGCCGAGGCTGGGGCCGAAGGTTTCGGTCGTTGTGGACGGCTGCGGGCAGTTGACGATGGATTCGGTGACGGCCGATGTGCGGCTTGCTGCAGTGCGGGTCGATGCAGGAGTTCGGTGGCGGGTGTCTGTCGCGGGTGATGGGTGGAATGGGAGGCCACTTGTCACTGCCGATGAAGGCTCGGCGTGCGACATCACCGTCGCGGCCCTAAGAATGGTTGCCGAAAAAGGCCGCGAGGCTCATGCGAGGGATTTGACTGAGAGGCAGTTGGTGTCTCTGGCGGGTTGGCTATGCTCGACAAGTTTGCGCGAGGCGCCCCCCTCTGTCCTGCCAGACATCTCCCCCTCAAGGGGGGAGATTACGCTGCCACCGATGGTTTCGCCAATCTCCGGTGTTGGTAAGGAAAAGCCGGCGCCTAAGCTGCCGATCTCCCCCCCTGAGGGGGAGATGTCCGGCAGGACAG
>NZ_RZTC01000243.1:0-2567 GCF_004023165.1 Mesorhizobium sp. M7A.F.Ca.MR.176.00.0.0
GGACGGGACAGCGACTGCGCTGACAAGAAGTGCCGCCGCGCCGGCGATGAATGTCCGCCGAGCCGCGCACAGAATTGTATTGGATGTCATCGAGAAGCCTCCCGGTATCCTTGAAAAGAAAAGCGCTTCGACGAAAACGCCGCGTCACGCCATGTTGGCAAAAAATACGGCACGTTTGCGGCTATGACTATCGGCAGAGGATAAATCATCGGCGCCGTCATGCGCCCCGTACCAGCCAGACGATGCCGACGCCGATCACGATCGCCGCCAGTCCGGCGATCCGCAGCGCGTTCTCGGGCAGCGACAGCACTTCGGTGGCAAGTTTCCTGGCCAGGCCGGGAAAACCGCCATAGACCAGACCCTCTATGACAAGGACCAGGCCCATGGCGGCAAGAAAATCCTGCACCGGCCGCTACTGGCCGGTGCTGGGCTGTGCCGCCGGCGCGGCGGGTGCCGTCGCCGGAGCGTTTGGCGCAGGCGAGGCCGGCTTTGCCGGCCCCTCGCTGCCGTCAGGATTGCGGAAGAAGCGGAAGAACTCCGAGTTCGGCGACAGCACCATCGTCGTTCCGGTGTTGTCCAGCGCCGTGCCATAGGCATTCATCGACCGGTAGAAGTCGAAGAAGGCCGGATCGCGCTGATAGGCTCCCGCGAAGGTGGCGCTGCGCTGGGCTTCGCCCTCGCCGCGCAGGATTTCCGACTCTTTTTGTGCTTCGGCGACGATCTCGACCACTTCGCGATCGGCGCGGGCGGTGATGCGCTGTGCCGCTTCATTGCCGCGCGCCCTCAGCCGCGCAGCTTCCGCCAGGCGTTCCGCCTTCATGCGGTCGAAGGTCTGCTGCGAGACTTCGGCCGTGAGATCCGTGCGGCGGATACGGACATCCTCGATCTGCAGGCCGAGCGAGGTGGCGTCGGGCCTGAGCTGGTCGCGGACTTCGCGCATCATCACGGTGCGCTGTTCGGAAAGTGCGGCCTCGAAATCACGCAGACCGTAGACACGGCGCAAGGCAGCGTCGAGACGCGTCCTGAGCCGGGCTTCTGCCAGTTCGATCTGACCCGACACGGTGGAGCGGAAGACCCGCGGATCCGAGATGCGGTAGGCGATGAAGGCGTCGACCTCATAGAACTTGCCGCCTGACACCTGGACGCGGATGTTGTCGAGGTCGAAGCGCAGCACCCGGTTCTCGATCAGTTGCACGGTGTCGGCGTCGAAGAACGAGAACGGCGCCTTGAAGTAGATGCCGGGTTCGCTCTTGACGTCGACGATCTCGCCGAACCTGAGCACCAGCGCCTGCTGACGCGCATTGACCACGAAGACCGACGAATAGAGCAGGAACAGGATAACCGCTGCTGCGACGACGATGATGGGAAGACGGTTGGCCATCACTGGTTACCCCCCGTAACGCCAGCAGCAGGGGCGGCTGGTGCCGGCGCTTTCGGCTGCAATGCCGGCAGTGGCAGATAGGGAAGGACCCCTTGCCCGTTGCCCTGCTCGACGATGACCTTGTTGGAATCCTTCAGAACCTTCTCCATGGTTTCGAGGTAGAGGCGCTTGCGTGTCACATCAGGCGCCTTGGCATACTCGTCATAGACCGAGATGAAGCGCTGCGCCTCACCTTCGGCTTCCTGCACGACCCGGTTCTTGTAGGCGGCCGCGTCTTCGCGGATCTGTGCGGCCTCGCCGCGCGCCTGCCCGAGCTTCTGGTTGGAGTACTGGTTGGCCTGCTCGACGAACTTGTCCTCGTCCTGCTCGGCGCGCTGCACTTCGTCGAACGCATCGGCCACTTCGCGTGGCGGTGCCGCATCCTCGATCGAGACGGCGTTGACGTTGAGACCGGCCTTGTAGCCGTCCAGCGTCGTCTGGATGATTTCACGCACCGAGGCGGCAATGCCCTGGCGGTCGTCGCGGAAGATGTCCTGCGCCGGCCGGCGGCCGACGGCTTCACGCATGGCGCTTTCGGCAACCTGCCGCAGCATACCGTCGGGATCGGACACATCGAACAGATACGCGCTCGGGTCGGAGACCTGATAGGCCACCGAGAACTGGACGTTGACGATGTTCTGGTCGCCGGTAAGCATCAGCCCGGACGTGTTGCCACTCGTCGCGCCGCCGCCGCCGATATCGACGAGCTGCTCGGAAATCTTGGCCGTCTCGACGGTTTCGAGCGGCCACCAATGGAAATGCAGGCCAGGCTGCGACAGTTCGGTCTTCGGCTTGCCGAAGCGCAATTCGACCGCGACCTCGTCGGGCTGCACGGTATAAACCGCCTTGAACGCCCACAGCACCACAAGTGCAGCCGCGATCAGCGCGAAGATAGCCGGGCTCGCGCCGCCGCCACCCGGAAGAGCGCGCCGCAGCCGGTCCTGGCCGCGGCGGATGATGTCTTCGAGATCGGGAGGCGAGCCCTGTGGCCCGCTGGGTCCCTTTGGACCCTGCCCCCAGGGTCCCTGATTGTTGCCGCCGCCACCCCATGGGCCGCCGCCACCGCCGCTTTTGTCGTTCCAGGGCATGAATGTCCTTTCGCTTGGAATTCCCTCAAGCGCCGGTATTACGGCGCAAAATCCAGTAT
>NZ_RZTC01000244.1:0-2562 GCF_004023165.1 Mesorhizobium sp. M7A.F.Ca.MR.176.00.0.0
GTAGGGCAGTAGGGCAGTAGGGCAGTAGGGCAGTAGGGCAGTAGGGCAGTAGGGCCTAATCCTCTGTGCTTGGCTTGCGAAGCAGGTAAGTGTCCATGATCCAGCCCTTTTTCCGGCGCGCTTCTTCACGGGTTCTCTCGATCTCGGCGCCGACATCACTGAGACGGCCAGAGATGAGAATCTCGTCTTCCGTTCCGAGATAGGCGCCCCAATGGATGACGACATCCTTGTCGGCCAGCGTGTTGAAGGCGCATTTGCCGTCGAGCAGGACGACCGCGCTGCCGGCATTGTCCGGCATGCCTTCCTCGGTCAGGCGGCGGCCTGTGGTGATGAGGACGGAATCGCCGATGCGGTTCAGCGCCATCTTGTGCCTGGCGGCAAGTGCCTGGACAGCGGTGATGCCGGGGATCACCTCAAGCTCGAACGCCACATTTCCTCGCAGGCGCACGCGCTCGAGGATGCGTAACGCGCTGTCATAGAGCGAAGGATCGCCCCAGATCAGGAAGGCGCCGCAGCCGTCGCCTGCAATCTCATCGCGGATCAGGCCTTCGTAAATGGCGGCGATGGCTTCGTGCCAGTCATCGACGGTCGCGCGGTAGGAGGGCTCCGGCCCATCTTCTACTGGCATGTCGCGCACCGGCACGTCGAATTCGACGCGGCGCGACTTCGGATTGGTGACGAAGCGGTCGCATATCCGGCGGCGCAGTTCGGCCAGTTCATTTTTTTTCGCACCCTTGTCGGGAATGAACAGCACATCCGCCTGGTTCAGGCGTGATACGGCCTGGACGGTCATGTGGTCGGGATTGCCGGCGCCGATGCCGATGACGAGAAGCTTGCGCATGGGCGAACTCCTGCCCGATCGGAACCTGTTAGTCCAGACCGCGCTGGCGCGCGTCCGCGGATGCGGAAGGGCTTTGAACGCCACATTGAAACCGCTAGGGTCCTGCAAGCATTCTGGCCGAGGTTGTTTCCATGTTGCGATATATTCTGACCGCCGTGCTGGCCCTGTCGTCCGCGCCCGCCTTCGCCAATGATTCGGTTGCCGAACTTGGCACCGGCGGCCTGATCCTGTCGCGCAGCGACGCCGTGTCGATGCAAAGCGAGGACCTCTTCATCTCGCCGGAAAAGGTGACGGTCGACTATGTCTTCCATAACAACACCGACAAGGATGTCGACGCAATCGTCGCCTTCCCGATGCCCGAAATATCGGGCAATCCCGAAGAAATCCCGGCGATTCCCGAAAACCAGAGCGACAATTTCCTCGGCTTCGAGGTGACGATCGACGGTGTTGCCGTCAAGCCGCAGTTGGAGCAGAAGGTGTTTGCGCTCGGCATCGACATCAGCGCCGAGTTGAAGGCGCAAAACGTGCCGTTCTATCCATTCGGCGATGCGGCGAAGGCGGCGCTGGCCAAGCTGCCGCAAGCGGTTGTCGATGACTGGGTCAACCGCGGCATCATCATCGAGGACACCGGCAGCGACGGCACCGAGACCACCAAGGTCTACACGCCGTTCTGGCAACTGCGTTCGACCTACTGGTGGCGCTCGACCTTTCCGGCCAACAAGGACGTCCATGTTTCCCACCACTATAAGCCGAGCGTCGGCGGCACGTCTTCAGTCAGCTTCTTCTACGACGGCAAATTCCAGGGACAGTATGCGGCCTACAAGGCCCGCTATTGCATGGATGGCACATTCGAAAATGCGGTGCGCAAGGCTGCCAAGGACGACCCTGACGGCTACCCCAAATATTTCGAGAACCGCATCGCCTATATCCTGACCACCGGCGGCAACTGGGCCACTGGCACGATCGGCAAGTTCAAGCTGACGATCGACAAGGGCAATCCGAAAGCCCTGGTCTCGTTCTGCGGCGACAATGTCAAAAAGACCGGACCGACGACATTCGAGATGACGGCGGATGATTTATACCCCGAGCGCGACATCGACATCCTGATCCTCGAGCCAACGGACGGCAATTGATGCACGTCGCAATCTACGTTGCCATCGCCGAGAACGGCGTGATCGGGCGGGACGGCGGGCTCCCGTGGCGGCTCTCCACCGATCTCAAGCGCTTCAGAGCCGATACGATGGGCAAGCCCATCATCATGGGCCGCAAGACCTATGAGGGCATCGGCCGGCCGCTGCCGGGCAGGTTGAACATCGTCGTCACCCGCGACAAGACCTGGCGCGCCGAGGGCGTCGAGGCGGCACATTCGCTCGAGGCCGCGATCCAACTGGCGACGGAGCGCGGGCGCCGCATGGCCGATGTGGACGAGGTGTGCGTCATCGGCGGCGGCGAAATCTATGTCCAGGCCATGCTGCTGGCCGATCGCCTGCATGTCACCCATGTGCTGGCAGCGGTCGACGGCGACGCGCATTTCCCGCCGATCGATCCTGATTCCTGGCACATTGTCAGCTCGCACGACGTCCCAGCCGGGGAAAAGGACAGCCACCCGACGCGTTATTCGGTCTACGAGCGGCGTCGAGAGAGACATTGAATGAAAAAAGGGGCATTGAAGGAAGACAAAGGGTCGCGACCGGACAAATCGGACGAAGTCGGCAGCGCAT
>NZ_RZTC01000245.1:0-2510 GCF_004023165.1 Mesorhizobium sp. M7A.F.Ca.MR.176.00.0.0
TCTGAGGAGGGTGTCGATGATGGCGGGTCGTCGGCCGAGCAGGACGCGATGGCGCACGAGTTCGCCGAAATCGACGCCTTGCTCGCCCGATCGACAAACGTGCTCGCCGGCATCCAGACCGGTCCAAAAAGGCCGATCGCGAACGACCGGCCGGCCCTGGTCTACGACCTCGACTGGGATGAGGATGCACGGCTGGCTGAATGGCAGGCTGTGCTGCGGGCAACAATCGACCTGCCTGCCGTGCTGCGCGTCGCGTTGCTTATCGACGCCTGGACCGAGATCGAGGTCTTACAGCACGCGCCATGGCTCGGGCCGCTTTTGGCCGCGGCGCTGCTGCGTCAGACCGGCACGACTGCCAACCATCTCGCCAGTCTTTCTGTCGGCTTGCGCGCGATCCAAAGGGACCGGCGGCGCGCCCGTGACAAAAGTGTGCGGCTGCTCGCTGTCCTCGAGACCATCCACGCGGCGGCATCGGCCGGGCTGAAAGAACATGACCGGCTGGTGCTGGCGCGGGGCCAACTGGAGCGGCGCTTGCGGTCGCGGCGGACGAACTCGAAACTGCCGCGGCTGATAGACTTGGTGCTGGCGCGGCCGCTGGTATCGACGGCCATGGTCCAGAAGGAACTGGAGGTCAGCCGGCAGGGTGCGCTGGATCTTGTCGGTGCGCTCAATCTGCGCGAAATCACCGGCCGGAAGCGGTTCCAGGCCTGGGCCGTTGTCTGATGATCGGGAATGCAGCTTTGAGGCCTAATCGGCCCGAAGCTGATGAGGTGGAACGGCCCTTCTCAAACGGCATCAAGTGCCTAACGTGGTCGTGTTGAAACGCCACAAAGAAGAAGGACCGCTCCATGAAGAAGATTACCACAGTCGGGCTCGATCTGGCCAAATCCGTTTTTCAGGTTCATGGCATAGCCGAAGAAGGAGACGTGATCGTACGTCGCGCACTGCGTCGATCGCAGGTGCTGGACTTCTTTCGCACATTGCAGCCTTGTCTCGTAGGGATGGAGGCCTGTGGCAGCGCGCATTATTGGGCTCGGGAAATTCAGGCCCTGGGTCATACGGTTCGGATGATGCCACCCGCATACGTGAAGGCCTATGTCAAGGCGATCTCGTCGGGCACGGTGAAGACGACATGAAAATATTGCGTGTCGAGAAGCTCCGCCCGCCGCGCTTCGATCCAATCCGCACGCGCCAGGGACTGGCATTTGGGGCAGTTGCGCGAACGGCAGCTGTTGTAGGCGATCCGCCGCTCACCGCATCGGTCGCATTGTTCGACATGGCTGCACGCCGTTCGGTCGACAGCGACGCGCCGTGCTGCTCACGCCAAGCAGCACCATAGCGGCGGAATACATCCGCCACCTCCGGACCAGATCGCCCCATGGGGCGACCGTCAGAAATGTTCAGGTGGTAGCGGTGGCGCCGCCTTCGGGACTGGCCGTGGCAACAACTCCAGCGGACTCGTCGCCGCGCAGACCTTGCTGGTTGCGATCCGCAGATATTGCGAGGTGGTCGACAGGCTGCGATGGCCGAGCAAAAGCTGGATGGTACGGATATCGGTGCCGGCCTCAAGTAGGTGGCAGGCAAAGGCGTGCCGCAACGAATGCGGCGTCACGGGCTTGCCCAGGCCCGACAGCCGGTGCGCCTTGCCGCAGGCGTTCTGCACCGCGTTGGTCGATATCGGTTCGTTGGGGATGGCGCCGGGAAACATCCACGTCTTCGGCCGGACGGCACGCCAATAGTCGGTCAGCGTCTCCAGCAAGCGCGCCGAGAGCATGACGTAACGGTCCTTCTGCCCCTTGCCTTGATCGACGCGCAGTACCATTCGTTGTCGGTCGATGGCCTCCGGTCTCAGGTGCACCGCTTCGGAAATCCGCAGACCGGCGGCGTAGCATGTCGTCAGGATCGTCTGATGCTTCAGGCTCTCCACGCAGCCGAGAAAGTGTAATACCTCTTCGGGGCTGAGGATGACGGCGAGTGTCTTGGGCACCCTGGGGCACGGAATGATGCGGTCGAAATCCCATTCGAAGCCGAGCGTGACGCGGTACAAAAAACGGAGCGCCGAAACGGCCACGTGTATGGACTTCGGCGCCAGCTTCTTCTCATTCGTCAGATAGACTTGGTAGGTGCGGACATCTTCCTGACAGAGCAAGTCGGGCGACTTCGCAAAATGGCGAGCAAACTGCGAAACTTGCAGCAGATACGAGTCCTGCGTATGCGGCGACAGATTGCGGACCTGCATGTCGTTTATCATGCGTAACCGAAGCGGGGTCATTAAAGGGCTCCTTGGCATTGAGGTGACGCTGCGCGTGGGCAGCAGCGTCACCTTGCCTGAAGCAAGCCCCTATGAACCCGGCCGATTACGTCCGGCCAATCATGCCAGGATGCCTCGCCTGCACCGGATCAATGACCTCCGAGCAAGACTTTCCCGCGAAGCGGGTTCGTCCAAGTCAAGATATGGTCAGGTGAACATATCTTGACATAGGCCTTCACGTATGCGGGTGGCATCATCC
>NZ_RZTC01000246.1:0-2500 GCF_004023165.1 Mesorhizobium sp. M7A.F.Ca.MR.176.00.0.0
GCCACGGCCGCCGCAGAGACGATCGCCACGATCTCGCCGATCAGGCCCTCGGAGAGCTGAAAGATCATCCGCGCCATCGGTTCATCCGAGAGATCGGAAGCGCGGGCGAGCGGCAAGGCGGCTTCGAGGCTGTTGAGCAGCGCGAAAAACTCCTCGCCATATTGCCATCGCGGCACTGCATGCAGGTCGAACCGGGTCGCCATTTCGGCGGTCTGGTTGATGAAGTCGTACACCGCGACCTCACCGATCAGAATCGGTGAAATGTCGAACTGGCGGCCGATCCTTCTGAGGAAGGCAAGAACCGCCTCGACGTCCCGCGATCGGCCCCGCAGCGCATTGTGGAATTCGTCGAAGATCAGCATCCTGGGCTTCAGGCTGTCGAACAGGCGATCGATTTGCTCGGCTTTGCGGCCGACACCACGACCCATGCCGGTTGGCGCTCGCAATGCCTCGAGGATGCTTCATAGAAATGGGCGAGGCCCGCACCCTCACGCGTCTGGACCACCCACACCCGCTGCTGCTCGGCGGTTCTCAGATGTTCGACAGCAAACCGTTCGGCGATCATCGTCTTGCCGTTGGCATAGGGTCCGACGAGCATCAGGCCTCGGGTCCGCAACGCCGGCGGCCGGGACAGCAACTCGGCAAGGCGTTCATGCGCTTGGACTGTCACCTGATGTCCGATCCATCGCGGCGCCTGGATATAGGCGATCCGCTCTTCCATCCTGCGGTCAAGAACCGGGCGAACGTGATCGAGCAGATGGCCCACCACGTCACCAGTCCTCGACTGGCAGACGGCGTTTGTGGCGTACGGGATGCTCGGCAGGCGCCGGTTTTGCGGGGCGCAGCGCATCATAGGGTTTGGCGGCCTCTACCGCATGTGCTCGACGCACGGCATTGCGCAGCTCGATTTTTGATGGCTTTTGCCCGCTGGCGATTTCCGTTATCTGACGGCGGAGCGTCACTTTTTCGACATCCGTTCGCGCATTCGCGCTGCGTTGGTGCGAGCGGTCAGCTTCGTGCTCCCACAACGTCATGGGAGCAAGCATTCCGTCACGCCGCTCCACGGGCCGGAACTCCCTCGTCTCCGGGTCCCGGATGTAGACGTGGCTGATATCGCGAGGATCGTATCGCAGCTCGAGCCGTCCCAGACGGTCTCGTTGCGGGACGAGGCTGCCCAGCCACGGTGAAAAATAGTCCAACGCGAACATGCTGACACCCTGCGGTGAGATGCGCCTCTCTGCTACGGGGAGAAAGGCAAGCAGCACTTGCATCGCATCATCATCGAAGTGCTGGAGATCGCGCGCCTGTCGCTCCCATTCTGTCGCCGGCACCTTCAACGTCCTCGCATTTTCCTGAAGGTTATGGTCGATCACGGCGAGCGCGATGCATCGCTCGAGATCGGCGAAGCTGAGGCGAGCTCGCCGCTGCGCGGGGTATTCGTCGCGATCCGCCACGGATCGGCCCGTCGAGCCCGGCTGCGTTGCCAGAACAGAGTTGAGCTTCCCAAGTAGCCTCTCGACCACCCCGCCTTGGTGGACGCGACCGCGATCCCGGTAGCGGATGCGAATGCCGTAGTCCTCGCACCCGCGCTGGAAGGCATGCCCTTTGAACTCCTTGGCGGAGTCGGTGACAAGCGACCTCGGTCGACCGAACATCGGCCAGCCGTGGTTGATGTCATGTGCGCTGAGCCAGGCCTCCTTTGGACACACAGCCTGCGCTAGGCAGAGCGCGACCGACAGCGCAGACGGCTTCTCGAGGGTGAGACAGAAGCCAAAGATGCAGCGTGTCGCCACGTCGGTGACGATCGTCAAGTATGCCCGGCCGATGAACGTCCCGCCGCCGTCGACGACCTCGACGAAGTTGATGTCCGTGGGCGTGTGATCTATCTGGCAGACATCCAGTGGGCGCGCCGCATGGATGTATCCTGGCCGCGGTTTGAGACGCTGGAGATGCTTCGGATTGGCGGACCGTTTCCTCGCGATCTCCTCGGGGCTGAACAGCGCGGGTATCCGGCGGGCGACCGTGAGATAGGACGGAGCGGCCAAGCCGGCCTCTTCGCAGCGAGCGCGGATCTCGGCCACGACGGGAGCGAGCGGCGGAGCCTCCAGCACCAGCCACTGCTCTCGCAACGTCGTCGCAATGATCGCCTCGATGCCTTGATCAAGGCGCTTCTTGCGGCTGCCATCCAACTGGGGCAGCAGCGACGTCACGGTCCGATCGTTGCGGTAGCGCGCCAGCAGATTGTAGACTTGGCGGGTCGAGAGGCGCAGCTCGGCCGCGGCCCGGTTGATTGCCGCGCGTCTTGGCCCCGAACCGTCGAGAATCCTGTCGAGCTCGCGAGCGAGACGACGTGCCGCCGACCATGCTTCGTCGGAATGCGACGTGCCGGGTGCGGCTTTGCGGTTGTGCAATCGGTGCGGCAAATCGCAGTCAGTGAAATCGTTAGCGAAAAATCGGGGCTGTCGTAGCGCCAAAACCTAAACAACACCTGACCCTTTTC
>NZ_RZTC01000247.1:0-2499 GCF_004023165.1 Mesorhizobium sp. M7A.F.Ca.MR.176.00.0.0
CACCCTCATCCTCGATGAGGATGGCGTCTACGAACACACATCTTAATGCCCCAATTAGATTTGGGGATGATCAACGGATAACAGTTGCCGATCCGACGCACCCACTTTATGGGCGCGATTTCATTTTGGCGGGCAGACCGAGCGGCGCCGACCCCTATCGTCAGCTTCTTGTCGTTTACCGCGATGATGTTTTCCTGAAGATTCCGATCTCGGCCACCAATCTGTATCCATCGGCACCAGATCTGCCGTTAGCCAAGCTTTCAACTACGAGCGTTCGCGATTTTATTCGCCTTGTCTGCTCTGCAAAGGCGCAGGCGCCGCAAAGTTCCTTCGATATACCTGAGCATGATAGCCTGACGTCAGAAACCGAATCACCCCTATCGGACCCGCATGGTTCTCTGGAGGGCGAGCCATGATGTCGGATCTGATAACGACCCAGCATTTGTGCCGAAAAGCCGTGATTTACATCCGGCAATCGACACCACATCAGATGGTCAACAACCAGGAAAGCCTGCGGCTGCAATATGCATTGCATCAGCGTGCGGGAGATCTCGGCTGGGACGAAAACAATATCGAAGTGATCGACGCGGACCTTGGCCAGAGTGGAGCTGCGGCGGCTCACCGGGCCGGCTTCAAAGATCTCCTTGGACGCGTCACATTGGGTGAAGTTGGCATCGTTCTCTCGTATGAAGTGACACGGCTTGCCCGCAATTGTTCCGATTGGTACCCGCTCCTCGATTTATGCGGCTATCGGCAATGCCTCATCGGCGACCGCGACGGAATTTACGATCCGGGCTCGGCCAACGGGCGCTTGTTGCTTGGCCTGAAGGGTACGATCTCGGAAGTAGAATTGCACACGCTTCGTGGCCGCCTGACAGCCGGTTTGCTCAGCAAGGCTAAGCGGGGCGAGCTGGCATTGCTATTACCAGCCGGGTTGGAGCGGGACGCCAATGGTGTCGTGATGAAGGATTCAAACCAGGAAGTGCAGGACCGGATTGCCCTGATATTCTCTGCATTTTGGGAGTTGGGCACCGTCGGAAAAGTGATCCGTTCCTTGCGGGATCGTGCGCTCACCATACCGCGGCGAAATCGATTTGGCGACGTTATCTGGCGCGTCCCAACTGCCAGCATGCTTGCCGGGATGTTGAAGAACCCGGCCTATGCCGGCGCCTTTGTCTATGGCCGCACCCAGTCCTGTCACACCAGATATGCAAGTGGTAAGATCATCTCGCGACGCCGGCCAATGGCAGAGTGGAAAATCGTAGTGAAAGACCGTTATCCTGCTTATCTCGATTGGGAGCGTTACGAGCGGATCCAGACCATGCTGACTGACAATCATGCTGAATACCGACGAAACCAGACACGCGGTGCGCCGCGTGATGGCGCGGCGGTGTTGCAAGGCATTGTCTGGTGCGGGCGATGCGGCCATAAAATGGGCGTTGAATACAAGAACGGCAACCGTTACGTCTGCAACTTCCTGGCACGCAGCCAGGGCGGAGCCCTATGCCAGCATTTGCCAGCCGATCCCATCGACGCCCGCGTCGTTGAGGCCTTCTTCGCGGCGGCCAGTCCGGCTGAGTTGGCCGAGTTGATGCACGCCAAAGATGCTCGTCAGCAGGCAGACGAGGCTTTTGAGCGCGCTGAAGAGCAGCAGATCAAACGGCTGCGTTATCAAGCGCTGCTCGCAGAACGGCAATACGATCGGGTTGACCCAGACAATCGGCTGATCGCGGCAGAGTTGGAGCGCCGTTGGGAGAGGGCTCTGCGTGAGCTTCGTCAAGCGGAGGATGCACTTGAGCGCCATCGCGCGATGCAAAGTCAATCTGACGATCTGACGCCGACAGAACAGAATGATTTTATCGCTGCCAGTTCGCAACTTCCTGAATTTTGGCAGAGACCTGACATAGAGTGGGGACGCAAGAAAGCCTTAATACGCAGCTTGATCGACAAAGTGATCCTGCAACGGGTGGTCCGAGATCGGATTACGATCCGCATCGTTTGGCGAGGCGGTGAAGTTACCGAACGCGAGGTCGAGCCGAGAGTTCATGCCTTGAGCGCCCTGTCTCGCGGCGCCGAGATGGAGGTCCGGCTGCTCGAACTGGCTCATCAAGGGCTCGACGACACGGCAATAGCTGCCAGACTGACTAAGGAAGGTTTCCGCTCACCGCGCCGCAGCTACGTTCCTGTGCGCACCGTCCAGGTCGTCCGACAAGGCCATCGCGTATTGAGGCAGTCTACACCAGCCCGCTCTCACCACATTCCCGGGTGGCTATCGGTGTCTGAATTAGCGATGGCGGCGGACGTTTCTCGCTCCTGGATACGGCATCGAATCCGCAATGGCGTGATCAGTATCCACCAAAGCGCCACTCACAAACGCGTTCTGTTTCCAGATGCCGCTGCAACAATCGCCGCAATAAAAGAGCTCAAATCCGGCGTGCGGCAACACCTCGACTTTACTCAATCCGCTACCGAATGAGGGTATCAACATGATAGTTCGTA
>NZ_RZTC01000248.1:0-2483 GCF_004023165.1 Mesorhizobium sp. M7A.F.Ca.MR.176.00.0.0
CCGGCCTTTCCCGCAGCCGGATTCGAACCCTGGAACCAAATCACGGGGCCTGGAACCAAATCACGGGCGAGACTGTTCAGTTGTAACTTTGATCCCACCCAGACATCCCGGCCGGCAAAGCGGCGATATTGAGGAGTTCTCACCATGAAGATTTCATCCGGATTTCGTTCCATCGCGGTTGCCGCCATCGCCACCGCGAGCATCGGCTTTGCCAGCGCCGCGCATGCCGACAGCGGCACGATCCGCTTCGCCGTCTACAAGGCGGCGTTTTTCGTCGGCGGCTCCGGCGGCAAGGGCACCTTCACCTTCCGTGGCAAGAGCTACCCGATCTCGATCGGTGCAGTATCCGGAGGCCTGGCTTTCGGCGTGTCCAAGACATATTTTCGCGGCACGGTTCGCCATATCCGCCGCGCCCGCGACGTGACCGGGGTCTACGGAGCAGCCGGCGGCGGCGGCACGATCGGCAAGGGAGCCCAGGTGATCATCATGACCAATGACAAGGGCGCCCAACTCGAACTCACGGGCAAGCAAGTCGGCCTGCAGGTCAACGCCGACCTCAGCGGCATGGCCATCTCGTTCGAGTAAGGCCGTCATTCCAGCCGGACCATATTCAAAGGGCGGTGCCGGCTTCGAGCCGACGCCGCCCTTATCATTTACCTAGCTCCTGAGCCCCGGCGCCTCCTGGCCGGTGCGCTCGACATATTCCGTATAGCCGCCGCCATAGGTGTGGATGCCTTCGGGCGTCAGTTCCAGCACGCGGTTGGAAAGCGCCGCCAGAAAATGCCGGTCGTGCGAGACGAACAGCATGGTGCCTTCATACTGCGACAGTGCGGTGATCAGCATCTCCTTGGTGGCGATGTCGAGATGGTTGGTCGGCTCGTCCAGCACCAGAAGGTTGGGCGGGTCGAACAGCATCAGCGCCATCACCAGCCGCGCCTTCTCACCGCCTGACAGCACGCGGCACTTCTTCTCGATCTCGTCGCCGGAAAAGCCGAAGCAGCCGGCGAGTGCCCGCAGCGGCGCCTGGCCGGCCTGGGGGAACGCGTCCTCCAGTGTCTGGAACACGGTGCGCTCGCCTTCCAGCACCTCCATGGCGTGCTGGGCGAAATAACCCATCTTGACACTTGGGCCCCGCGCGACCGTGCCGGTGTCGGGCTCGGAAGCGCCGGCGACCAGCTTCAGAAGCGTCGATTTGCCGGCGCCGTTGACGCCCATGATGCACCAGCGCTCGCGGCGGCGGACCTGGAAGTCGAGCCCCTCATAGATGGAGCGGCTGCCATAGCCCTTGTGGACGTTCTTGAGCGTCACGACATCCTCGCCGCAGCGCGGCGCCGGCAGGAAATCGAAGGACACGGTCTGGCGGCGCTTCGGCGGCTCGACGCGGTCGATCTTGTCCAGCTTCTTCACCCGGCTCTGCACCTGCGCGGCATGCGAGGCGCGCGCCTTGAAGCGCTCGATGAAGGCAATCTCCTTGGCCAGCATTGCCTGCTGGCGCTCGAACTGTGCCTGCTGCTGCTTGTCGGCGATCGCCCGCTGCTGCTGGTAGAATTCGTAGTTTCCGGAATAGGCGGTCAGCGAACCGGCGTCGATCTCGACCACCTTGTTGACGATGCGGTTCATGAACTCGCGATCGTGCGAGGTCATCAGCAGCGCGCCGTCATAGTTTTTCAGGAAGGATTCCAGCCAGATCAGGCTCTCCAGGTCGAGATGGTTCGATGGCTCATCGAGCAACATGGCGTCGGGCCGCATCAGCAGGATGCGGGCCAGCGCCACGCGCATCTTCCAGCCGCCGGAAAGCTTTCCGACATCGCCGTCCATCATCTCCTGCGAAAAGCCGAGACCGTCCAGCACTTCCCGCGCACGGCCATCCAGCGCATAACCGTCGAGTTCCTCGAAGCGGTGCTGCGCCTCGCCATATTTTTCGATGATTTCGTCCATCTGGTCGGCCTGGTCAGGATCGGCCATGGCCGCCTCGAGGGCTGCCATTTCGGCCGCGACTTCGGACACCGGCCCGGCGCCGTTCATCACTTCGGCGACAGCGCTGTGGCCTTCCATGTCGCCCACATCCTGACTGAAATAGCCGATGGTCACGCCGCGATCGACCTGCACCTGGCCTTCGTCGGGCTGCTCCTGGCCGGTGATCATGCGAAACAGTGTCGTCTTGCCGGCGCCGTTCGGCCCGACGAGGCCGACCTTCTCGCCCTTCTGCAGGGACGCCGACGCTTCGATGAAGACAAGCTGACGGCCGTTCTGCTTGCTGATGCTTTCAAGTCTGATCATGCGGTGTCCGGGCTATATGCTTGCGCGAAAGGATTTGCCCGGCGCCTTACGCGAAGGATGGCCGCAAAGGAAGAGGCGCAAGCGCCGCATACAGCGGAACGCCCTTGCCTTCCCCCCTTGTGGGGGAAGGTGGATCGGCGCGTCAGCGCCGAGACGGATGAGGGGTGTTCCAGCGGAATGAGACGTTAGTGTTCCCTGGAACA
>NZ_RZTC01000249.1:0-2458 GCF_004023165.1 Mesorhizobium sp. M7A.F.Ca.MR.176.00.0.0
CTGCCCGATGATACCGGCCAGGTTGTCGCTTAGCCATTGATCGAGGAAGTTCACGCCACGTGTGCTCATTGAGCACATAAGCTGAAGCTAACGATTAGGTTCCGGCATCTGGGCTGCCGACGGCGGCCTCGTCGACTTCCGCTTCCATATCGGAGCGGATGACCTTGGGCTTATCAGTCCCGATCAAAGGGGCGCCGTCGAAGCCCTGCACCCAAGCGTCCGAAAGTTCCTGCCAGTACTCCGGCACGACACGTTCCTTGCCATCCTTTCGAGCCTGTGAGCCATACATCCACGCGTATGTGATGCGCTCCTGGTCCTTTTTGGGAACGGCCATGTTAACCCCAGCGGCTGCTGTAGTACCGTCGTACAGATCGATTTTGCATCGCTTCGAGAATGACCTGGAAGACGCTGCCGACCTCCTCGGAAATGTCCTGTCGAGAAATCCCCTGCTTTTCAGCAGCGGTCATCATTTCGTCGGCAAGATCCGTGGTGGCGGCCGGATTGTCCGTGAAGGTGTCCGGGAGATGCTCCGCCATCCAGTCGTTGAGAAAATCGATGCCACGTCTGCTCATCTGCGATAAGTTCGATTTGCGCCGTTGGTTCCGGCGACGGTGACCTACCTCCTGCCAAGCGGCTGCTTTGAAAGTGAGACAAGTTCAGCCTCGTCTTTGATGCCGGCCATGTAGTTGGCGATGATCCGAGAGGCGATAGCGTCTCGCTGTTCCGGCGACTGGTTGTCGAACCTCAGATGTTCAAAGACCCTGCCGAGCAAAGCCAACTCCGATGGATTGAAAATGCCGGCCTCAGTCGCCTTCGTCCTGATCGGCATGATTCTCCTCCCGGAAATCTTGCAAGGAAGCGTGCCGCAAATCCTCTTCGCCGCGCAAGTGCTTCACACGGCCAATTAGACCGGGCTTCACCCACTGCGTCGCCGGTCGCTTCATGCCCTTAGGCGCCGTTCCTGCGTGGTCCTGGACGCGCTTCCAGAGCCGTTCGCGCATTTCCCGGTTCAAGGTAATGAACGCCGAGCCGACGTAACGCCCCGTGCCGCGTTCAGCCATCAGGGCGAAGGCTGGCTTGCCCGGCTCACGCTCAACGCCGAGCAGTTCGAATTCTTCAACTGAGTAGCATTTCGCCTTCAGCCAATTGGTCGACGGTCCGCTGCGGTATTTGCTGTCACGCCGCTTTGAGACCATGCCCTCAAGCCCGGCCTGGTCCAGTAGGTGATAGATTGCCTTGGCATCGCCCGGCAGAGGCTCGCTGAACTGGATCCGGCCGCCGGGCTCGATCATGCTGGCCAGGATCTCGCAGCGCTCCTCCAGTGCCATGTCGCGCAAGTCATGGCCATTGAGGTGGAGAAGGTCGAACGCCACAAAATACAGATCATGCTGCCGGCGCGTGATAGCCTTGCGCAACTCGCCGAAATTAGACAGGCCAGCCTCGTTCAGCACGATGATCTCGCCGTCGACAATGGCGCTTTCGGCGTCGAGGCTGTCAGCCTCTTTCACCAGGTCGCGATATTTGGCCGTCCAGTCGTGGCCGTTGCGGGTGTAAATCCGCGTGCCTTCTTCGTCGATGATCAGTTGCGAGCGGTAGCCGTCGAACTTGACCTCGTGAATCCAGCCGTCGCCTTCCGGCGGTTGCTCGACAAGGGTCGGCATCAAGGGCGAGATGAACTTCAAACGCATGCACACTGGACCCACAAGCCGCGATTCAATCAGGATGCGCTAAAATGGTTCCGGAACATTTTAGACGAATTGAATGTTTGATCGCTATGGCGAAGCTATCCGACCTTGGACCACCCATTCCCGGCAAGCAGCACGGCGGCCAGCCAGCCGATGAGGACGACAACTTCTATACCTGCCCGACGTGTGGACAGCAGGTCGACATGCGCGACTTGCGGCACGTGATGTGGCACGAGCAGCCAAAGCACAAGCCGCTCCTTTTCGTCGTCGAATAACGCGCACCCGCTAATGCAAAAAAGCCCGCCAGCCGTGGGCCAGCGGGCAGTTCTCATGGGGAGAGCACTGAATGGGAACAGTGCCGGCTCCGAAGCTCGTCAGCGTGAGAATGTTCCATCAGCGAAACAATTCTGCGGGAAATACCAGTGTCCGAAGGTCTTCCTGTACGGATTCTCCCTCGCCGCCCCCTTGACGATCCTTGACCATCGCCATGCATTGCAGCGCCATCGAACGGGAAAGGCCTTCCTGCTTCTCGACCCATGGCCCGAAATGACCGTGCAGCAATGATGCCTTGTGGTGGAACAGCCAGCGGCCGATGGCGAGCTTCTGGTCGGTCGACAGACGCCCGCGGGGAATTGCTCGAGTGTCGGCTGGCATGGGATCTGCCAGCCGTGCGACATTGCTGGGGGACATCAGCGCGAGATAGGCACGGTGGACCTCGTGCTGCTTGTCTGCTGGCAGCTTGTTGAACTGGCGCACCGTCATCCCGCAACCGA
>NZ_RZTC01000250.1:0-1457 GCF_004023165.1 Mesorhizobium sp. M7A.F.Ca.MR.176.00.0.0
CCGCGCCTTGACGGCGGCGATCTTCAGGCCGCCGCGCAGCTTGTTGACGACGAGCTGCCAGTCGCTCGTCCTCCGGAAGATCGAGAAGTCGATACTATCCATTCCAGTAGAAGATCTCCGAGCGCAGGCTCTGACGCGATTTGAAAAGCACCAGCCGTTGGCGGCGACCGCACAAATCGGTGCGCGCAATAATATTCCCACTGGCCGCGAATATTCGGATTGGTTTGACTTTCAAATCCATGGCTTCGGCGGCATTTCGAACAGCGCAGAATTCCACCTCGCCCCAGGGCTTACAATGGCCTTTCGCCTCTTTGTTCCGATCCTTGCCGGTGCGACGTTACGCGAGCGGCTGCTCGCCTGCATTGGCGCCACGATTGGCATCGCGCTGACCGGCGTGATCAGCGGGCTCGCGATGGGCGGCGGCCAGCATGTGGCGCTGCTGGTGGCCCCTATGGGCGCCTCCGCCGTGCTGCTCTTTGCCGTGCCGTCGAGCCCGCTTGCGCAACCCTGGTCGATTATCGGCGGCAATTCGATCTCTGCACTGGTCGGCGTGACAGTGGCGCATTTCGTGCACGATCCGGTGATCGCGTCGGGCCTCGCTGTGGCGCTGGCGATCGCCACGATGTCGTTCACTCGCTGTTTGCATCCGCCAGGCGGTGCCGCGGCGCTGACGGCCGTGCTTGGCGGACCGGCCGTGCTCAGCTTCGGCTTCCTGTTCCCGTTGGTGCCGGTGGCGCTGAACTCGACAATTTTGGTGGCGCTAGGCTTTATTTTCCACCTTCTGTCACGGCGCAACTATCCGCATGTCCACGTGGCCGCCGCAAACAATCACGGCAGCGCGGACAGCCCGCCGATAGAGCGTGTCGGCTTTCGGCCCGAGGACGTCGATGCGGCGCTCGCCGCTTTGGACGAAACCTTCGACATTGGCCGCGACGACCTCGAAAGGCTGCTGCACCAGGTCGAGTTGCAGGCGATGGCGCGCTCGCACCGAACGCTGCTTTGCCGGGACATCATGTCCTGCGACGTGATCTCGGTGCCGGAAACTGCCACCGCCGCCGTGGCGCGAAAGCAGCTTCTCGACCACAACATCCGCGCCTTGCCGGTGGTCGATGCGGACGGCCGGCTGGCCGGCGCCGTGGGGTTGCGCGAGCTGACGCAGACGACCGAAACGGTGAAGGGCGTGATCTCGAAGGCAGGCACCGCCTCGCCCGAGACGCCGGCGATGAGCCTGCTTCCCGTGCTCACAGACGGCCGCAGCCATGCCGTCGTCATCGTCGATGCCGAGCGGCGCATCCTCGGCCTGATCACCCAGACCGACCTGCTGGCGGCGGCGGCGCGCGTGCAGGTGTCAGACAAGTCGCCGCTCCAAGCAGTGGCATAGCGGCCAACCTAACATCGCAGGTTCGGGAACTTTTTGCCGACAGGCGCATCCAATCCACGGGCGAACCCTGTTTGAG
>NZ_RZTC01000250.1:1467-2434 GCF_004023165.1 Mesorhizobium sp. M7A.F.Ca.MR.176.00.0.0
CCCGCAATTCCCACCGTCGCGCTTACTACGGCCGATGATGCCATGGCCGCCGTAATGGCGCTGGTGCGCGGCGCTTTTGAGGGTTTGCGCAAGATCGTCGTCCTTCTCCTTCCGGGGGGCACGACGTCGTGTTCGCCAGCGCCTATTACCCGTACATTGGAGGGCTACAAGGTCGTGCTGTTGAATACGGCTGAGCGAATCCCGCACCTTGGCCGTGCGTGTCTTCCGGCCTCGATCATCGGTTTCTTCGACCGGGCATTCCCGCCACATCTTGAGCAGATGCAGCACGCGCCGATCAACGATCCGGCGCGCCGCCGATCTTAATAGCTCGGCATGGGGAATACTTCCGAAGTAAGATCGACGCGGGGCATGCGAAGATGCTCGACGTCGGGCTCTTGCCGGAGGCCGAACATAGTCTTGGGCCCTGGCTCGCGGACGCGGTGCTGGCTCAAAAATCGCGCTGGCCAGTCCCGTAGCGTTCCTCGGCGCACGTCTTTTCGCCACCAGGGCCAGCGGCCGCAAGAGAACGTAGCTGTTTGGTGCGCTCGGATTTGCCGACAATCAGTCGGCGCCTTCTTCCTGGTGCGACCTCTCTCTGACCGGGACGGACCCCTAAGTTTCAGACTACGACGCCAACAACAGGCTGATCCTGGTCAATCTCACACGCGCCAATCGCCGCGCCGGATTGTGGAACCTCTCGCGGGTGGTTTCTACGACGAACACCAGGGTCATCAGATCAAGCAGGAAGTCATCGATAGCTTGGGCGAGTGTTTCTGACCTACCTTTGAACTGATCCAGCAAAACGCGCGCCTTATCGATCGCATCCACGCTGGCCTCATCGATCAACGTCTCTATCCTCTGGAGACAATCCAATTTCGAAACTCCCTCAAAGCCCTTGCCAGGGTAGTTTTGCAACGAAGGTGGGCGATTTGGATTTAGCCCAACAATGGCGGATGGGCGTTGAGAT
>NZ_RZTC01000025.1:0-8664 GCF_004023165.1 Mesorhizobium sp. M7A.F.Ca.MR.176.00.0.0
CTATTCCCCTATTCCCCTATTCCCCTATTCCCCTATTCCCCTATTCCCCTACTCCCTGCGAGCATCATGCCTTACCAATCCCCAATTTCCCCCGGCCGTTCCTGGTACGAGGACACGGCGGGACCGAGGCCCGAATATCCCGGACTGGATCGCGACCGGACATGCGATGTCGTCATCATTGGTGGCGGCTTCACCGGGCTGTCGGCGGCGGCGCATCTGGCCAAGGCAGGCACCAATGTCGTGCTGATCGACGCGTACCGCTTCGGCGATGGCGCCTCGGGGCGCAATGGCGGGCAGCTCGGCACCGGCCAGCGCGCTTGGGCCGAGGACCTGGAATCCGAGTATGGCTTGGCCCGCGCCAAGGCGCTGTTTGATCTTGCCGAAGAGGCCAAGGCGCATCTCCTCGAATTCACTGCCGCCAACCAGATCGATATCGACTATATGCCGGGCCAGCTCTCGGTGGCGCACAAGCCCCGCTATGTCGACGACTACAAGGCGCATGCCGAGATCATGGCGAGCCGTTTTGCCTACCCGCATATCTCGTTCATGGATGCCAGGGAGACGGCGGAGCGGTTGGGCTCGACCGCCTATTTCGGCGGCACGCGCGATACCGGCACAGGGCACATCCATCCGATGAAGCTGGTGATCGGCACGGCGCGGGTGGCAGCGCTTGCAGGCGCGCAGCTGTTCGAGGGGTCGCCGTCGACCGGCATCATGTCCAGTGGCGGCAAGGTCAAGGTTTCGACACCGAGGGGGACGGTGACGGCGCAGAAATGCCTGATAGCGGTCAACGCCTATGGCGGTACGCTCGAGCCGGTGAGTGCCGCGCACATCATGCCGATCGGTTCCTTCATCGGTGCGACCGTGCCTCTGGGAGCGCGTTCGAACGTTTTGCCGGGCGGCGAGGCGGTCGACGATTCGCGCTTCGTCGTGCGCTATTTCCGCAAATCGAAGGACGGGCGGCTGCTGTTTGGCGGACGCGAGGTTTATGGCGTCAACGATCCGAAGGATATCCACATTCACATCCGCCGCCAGATCGCGGAACTCTACCCCGCACTCAGGGATGTCGAGATCACGCATGGGTGGGGCGGCTATGTCGGCATCACTGTGCCGAGAAAGCCTTTCGTGCGCGAAGTGATGCCCAATGTGATCTCGGCCGGCGGCTATTCCGGCCACGGCGTCATGCTGTCGAACTATTTCGGTAAACTCTATGCTGAAACCGTTGCCGGCAACCGCGACCGGCTGAAGCTGATCGAGGATCTGAAAATCCCGCCCTTCCCCGGCGGTCGACGCTTCCGCACGCCGCTGCTGTTCCTGGCGCTCAACTGGTTTGCGTTGCGGGACAGGATCTAGCCGACCGACCTGATGTAATATTGTAATATTCATTGTAACATTTGTTGCCCGTGCGACGCATTGCGCAATTTCCCGCAAAGGCGCAGAATCCCCTATAATGGCGTACTGATGCCACAATCGCAGGCGAAAGCTGCCGGTTCTGGGCGATTGTTCGGGGATTGTTGCGGGACTGCCCGCGTTGTTTTTGGGACCTATGCGGATCAGACGCCGGACTTCCGGCACCGACTGAAAGAACGTCGGCCCGCTTATGGAGGTGGCAAGAGTGAGAGAGCCCTTCAGTTTCGGTACGCCGGAACGTCGGCGCTTTGCCATGCAGTTCGGATACGACATGCGGCCCTCCTTCTGGCAGGAAGTCCGTTCGAACTCGCATCTGGTGATCGCCGCGATCGGCACCGCCGCGTTGCTTAGCGTCGCCGCCGTGGCGCTGTGGCTAGCATTGCCGGCCAGCGACAGGCAAGCGGCAGCGAGCCCCGAGCAGACCATTCCAACCGTTCCGGTGAAGACGACGAAAATAACCCCGGTTGGGGCCGCGGTCGCTGCGGCAGCCGTGCCGGAGGCGCGCAAGTCCGACGCAATTCCGACAACCGTGGCGGCCGCGCAAGCCAATATCCCCGCACTTGCCGCCAATGACCCGCGCTGGACCGGTTCCCAGCCAAAGGAAGCAACCGCGTCCGATTCGACCGCTCCCAAGGCAGCGGACAAGCAAGCGGCGGCATTTGCACAGCCGGCAGCCGATACCGATGCCGCCACCGAACTTGCCAAGGTAGCCGCGCCCAGCGCAGCCGCGGGCAACCACCCCGACGGCGCACAAACTGCCGCCATCCCCGCGGTGCAGCCGCAAGAGCCAGCGGCAGAGGGCGATGACAGCCAAGCCAAGGCGAAGCCAAGGAAAGCCGCAGCCGCCGGAACAGGGCGCATCCTGAGGGCCGTGACCATGCGAAGCGGCCCGAAGAAAAATGCCGCCGCCATCGGTACGGTGCCAGCCAAAACCTCGGTGCAGGTGAAGAGCTGCAAGCAATGGTGCCAGATCACCTACAACGGCAAGACCGGCTGGATCTACAAGAGTTACATCAAGACCGGCGCGTGACGCCTGGCACTTTCAGATGCAGCGGCCGCCATCGACCTCCAGCGCCACGCCGGTGATGAAGGCGGCTTCGTCCGAGGCCAGCCAGAGTGCGGCATTGGCGATGTCGAGCGGCGTCGAAAGCCGGCCGAGCGGGATCGATGCGCGGAACTTCTCGCGGATTTCGGGCGTGTCGGCGCCCATGAATTTCTCCAGCATGCCGGTCTCGCCGGCAACCGGGCAGAGGCAGTTGACGCGGATGTTCTTCGGCGCCAGTTCGACCGCCATCGACTTGGTGGCGGTGATCGCCCAGCCTTTCGACGCGTTGTACCAGGTGAGGCCGGGGCGCGGCCGCAGACCCGCGGTGGAGGCCGTGGTCAGGATGACGCCGCCGCCCTGCCGCTCCATGATCGGCACCACGGCGAGTGCCGCGTGATAGATCGCCTTCATGTTGACTGATGTTATCAGGTCGAAGGTGTCCTCGTCGACATTGAGCATGTCGCCGTTGCGATGGGTATAGCCGGCATTGTTGACCATGATGTCGATGCGGCCGAAGGCGCTTTTGGCGGCATAGACCATCTCGTCGAATTCGGAGCGCAGCGAGACATCGGTCTGGGTCCAGATCGCCGCTTCTCCGATCTCACCGGCGACGCGTTCCGCGCCCCTGGCGTTGAGGTCGGCGACAACGACCCTGGCGCCCTCCTGCGCAAAGCGCCTGGCGATGCCCTCGCCAAAACCCGACGCAGCACCGGTGATGATCGCAACCTTGTTTTCCAGACGCATGTTTTTTCCGCTCACTATTGGTGACGATCAACGGGCACGTCATTGGCGCTCATCCGCGCAAAGCCACGGCTTCTGACTGGATTGGCCGAAAGATGTGGAGCCATCGCTGATTTCTCCTTTGGCTTTCGCGTCGATCCCGCTCTATGCTGCAACTGCGAAGGCTTCCGGAGCCGCGCCTTCGACAAGCCTCCGGGTCATCGGACTGTCAAGGGGCAGGCGCATACACCCAGATGTGACACCATGGCACTGGAAAATTTAAATCGATTAGATTATATCAGCCGCGTCACAGCGACCGGCGTCAAAGCGGACAGACCATGACCAGCCAGATCATCCCCGTCGAGCCTTTCGACTTCATCGTTTTCGGCGGCACCGGCGATCTGTCGGAACGCAAGCTTCTGCCGTCGCTCTATTATCGCCAGCGCGACCATCAGTTTTCGGAGCCGACACGCATCATCGGCACATCGCGCTCGAAAATGAGCGACGAAGAATTCCAGGCCTTCGCCAAACAGGCGATCTCCGAGCACGTCAAACCGGCCGACATCGACGCCAAGGAACTGAAGACTTTCCTGGCGCGACTATCCTACGTCTCGGCCGATGCGACGAGCGGCGCCGGCTTCGACAAGCTCAAGAAAGCGATCGGCGACAGCGACCGCATTCGAGCCTTCTACCTGGCGGTGGCGCCGGCGCTGTTCGGCGACATCTCGCACAAGCTGAAAGAGCACAATCTGATCACGCCGAACTCGCGCATCGTGCTGGAAAAGCCGATCGGCCGCGACCTCGATTCGGCACGCAAGCTCAACGACCTGGTCGGCGACGACTTCCACGAAAGCCAGATCTTCCGCATCGACCATTATCTCGGCAAGGAGACGGTGCAGAACCTGATGGCGCTGCGCTTCGCCAACGCGCTCTACGAGCCGTTGTGGAATTCAGCCCACATCGACCATGTGCAGATCACCGTGGCCGAGACCGTCGGCCTGGAAGACCGCGTCACCTATTACGACAAGGCCGGCGCGCTGCGCGACATGGTGCAGAACCATATGCTGCAGCTGCTGTGCCTCGTCGCCATGGAAGCGCCATCGTCGATGGATGCCGACGCCGTGCGCGACGAAAAGCTGAAGGTGCTGCGGGCACTGAAGCGCATCAACGGCAACGAGGCGCCAAAGCACACCGTGCGCGGGCAGTATCGCGCCGGGGCTTCGGCCGGCGGACCGGTGAAAGGCTATGTCGAGGAACTCGGCAAGGACAGCAACACCGAAACCTTCGTCGCCATCAAGGCCGAGATCGGCAATTGGCGCTGGTCGGGCGTTCCGTTCTATCTCCGCACCGGCAAACGGCTGGCGACGCGGGTTTCGGAAATCGTCATCGAATTCAAGCCGATCCCGCATTCGATCTTCGGCGACAGCGCCGGACCGATCTTCGCCAACCAGCTGGTCATCCGGCTGCAGCCGGACGAAGGCGTCAAGCAGTTCATCATGATCAAGGATCCGGGCCCGGGCGGCATGCGGCTGCGCCAGATCTCGCTCGACATGAGTTTTGCGCAGTCCTTCGACGGCCGCGCACCGGACGCCTATGAGCGGCTGATCATGGACGTCATCCGTGGCAACCAGACCCTGTTCATGCGCCGTGACGAAGTCGAGGCGGCGTGGAAATGGATCGACCCGATCCAGAATGCCTGGGAAAGTGCCAGGCAGGAGGCGCAGGGCTACACGGCGGGCACCTGGGGGCCATCGGCCTCGATAGCACTGATCGAGCGTGACGGGCGGACATGGCACGAGAGCAATTGAACAGCGCCGCCTACAGCTGGAACGGCTTCGCCGGGCGCCAGGAACTGGCGGCCGCCCTTGCAGGTCATGCTGCAGGCAGACTCACCAAGGCGATCGCCGAGCGCGGCACGGGGTTGCTCGCCGTCTCCGGCGGCACCACGCCGGCAAAATTCTTCGCCGCCCTTTCAGCGATACCCATCGCCTGGGACAAGGTGATCGTGACGCTGGTCGACGAGCGTTTCGTGCCGGCCTCTTCGCCACGCTCCAATGCCGGGCTGGTGACCGCCAACCTGTTGCAGAACGCGGCCAAGGCGGCTCGTTTCGTGCCGCTCTATCACGAAGCCACCAGCATCGAGGATGCGGCCTCGTCCGATGATGCAGCGCTCCGGTCCTTGCCATGGCCGCTCGATGTCGTCGTGCTCGGCATGGGGCCGGACGGCCACACCGCCTCGTTCTTTCCCGATGCCGACGATCTGGCAACGCTGCTCGACCCGTCTTCCGACAGGATCGTGCTGCCGGTTCATGCGGCAAGTGCGGGCGAGCCGCGGCTGACCCTGTCGCTGGCGCGCATCGTCGAAGCCGGCTTCATCGCGCTGCACATAGAGGGTGAGGACAAGCGTATCGCCTTCGACGGCGCGGTTGCGCCCGGGCCGCGAAAGCCAATCCGCGCCGTGCTCGACGCAGCGCATAAGCCCGTAGAGGTTTTCTGGGCCCCCTGAATCTCGATTTACTCTGGTCCCGGCAAACGGCGGGAGGATGTTTCCGGGACCTCGCCTGAAAGGACCGACCGCCATGACCGCCAGACGCGACATCGAAGCCATCACCGAACGCATCCGCCAGCGCTCAAAGCCGGGCCGCGAGCGTTATCTCGGCCGCATTGCCGAGGCATCGAACCGCACCGCCAACCGGGCTGTGCTGTCGTGCGGCAATCTCGCCCACGGCTTTGCGGTGTGCAGCTCCTCGGAAAAGCTCGCGCTGGGCGCCGACAAGGTGCCGAACCTCGGCATCATCACCTCCTACAACGACATGCTGTCGGCGCATCAGCCGTTCGAGACCTTCCCCGCGCTGATCAAGGACGCGGCACGCGAAGCCGGCGGCATTGCGCAGGTGGCCGGCGGCGTGCCGGCGATGTGCGACGGCGTCACCCAGGGCCAGCCCGGCATGGAGCTGTCGCTGTTTTCGCGCGACGTGATCGCCATGGCCGCCGCGATCGGCCTGTCGCACAACATGTTCGACGCCGCCGTCTATCTCGGCGTCTGCGACAAGATCGTGCCGGGGCTGGTGATAGCCGCCCTCACCTTCGGCCATCTGCCGGCGGTGTTCATCCCGGCCGGACCGATGACGACCGGGCTGCCCAATGACGAGAAGGCCAAGGTCCGCCAGCTCTACGCCGAGGGCAAGGCCGGGCGCGCCGAACTGCTGGAAGCCGAGTCCAAATCCTATCATGGGCCGGGCACCTGCACCTTCTACGGCACGGCGAATTCCAACCAGATGCTGATGGAGATCATGGGCCTGCACACGCCGGGCGCTTCCTTCGTCAATCCCGGCACCCCGCTGCGCGAGGCGCTGACCCGCGAGGCGACGAAGCGGGCGCTGGCGATCACCGCGCTCGGCAACGCCTATACGCCTGTCGGCCGGATGATCGACGAGCGCTCGATCGTCAACGGCATCGTCGGCCTGCACGCCACCGGCGGCTCGACCAATCACACCATCCACCTGATCGCCATGGCGGCGGCGGCCGGCATAGCCATCACCTGGCAGGATATTTCCGACCTTTCGGAAGCCGTGCCGCTGCTGGCGCGGGTCTATCCGAACGGCCTCGCCGACGTGAACCATTTCCACGCCGCCGGCGGGCTCGGCTTCCTGATCCGCGAACTGCTCGACGAAGGCATCCTGCATGAGGACGTGCAGACGGTGTGGGGCGAAGGCCTGCGGCCCTATGCGGTCGAGGCAAAGCTCGGCGCCGACGGCAGCGTGGTGCGCGAGGCCTCGCCGAAGGCAAGCGGCGACGAAAAGGTGCTGGCGCCGTTCAACAAGGCATTCCAGGCGACCGGCGGCCTGAAGGTGCTGTCAGGCAATCTCGGCCACGCCGTCATCAAGACTTCCGCGGTGAAGCCGGAGCGGCGTATCATCGAGGCGCCGGCCAGGGTCTTCGACAGCCAGCAAGGGCTGAACGATGCGTTCAAGGCAGGCACGCTGACCGGTGATTTCATCGCCGTCATCCGCTTCCAGGGGCCGAAGGCCAATGGCATGCCGGAACTGCACAAGCTGACCACCGTGCTCGGCATCCTGCAGGATCGCGGCCAGCGCGTCGCGCTGGTCACCGACGGGCGCATGTCTGGCGCCTCCGGCAAGGTGCCGGCGGCGATCCATGTGACGCCGGAGGCGGTCGAGGAGGGTCCTATCGCCAGGATCCACGAAGGCGACATCATCCGGCTCGACGCCGAAGCCGGCACACTCGAAGTCCTGGTGCCGGCCGGGGAGTTCGCCTTGCGCCGGACGGCGGATGCCGATCTTATCGGCAACGAGTTCGGCTTCGGCCGCGAACTGTTTGCCGGCTTCCGGCAATTGGTCGGCCGCGCCGACCATGGCGCCAGCGCCTTCGGCACCGCTTGACGGCAGTTCTGCGTCGTTCATGAAAAAGGGCGGCACATGGCCGCCCTCTTGCGGTTGTGCATACGATTCTATTGCACGGTTAGCTCGGCTCGCTCGCCGGCCTTGACCGTCACGTTGCCTTCTTTCGAACTGTTGTCGGGTTTCTCCGAAACGACGGCGTAGTCGCCCGCCGGGATCGCTGCCTGATACTTCTGGTCGAATGCATAGCCAAGCGACTTGCGGTTGCCGTTGATGTCCTTCTTGGCCTCGAAAATCTCGATCTTCGAGGCTCCGGGCGCGGTGATCGCCAGCACGCCGGCATTCATTGCGACCTTCAGATCCTGAAATTCGCCCACCTTGACAGTGAACGGCTGCTCGACGACGGCGAGATCAACCGTCGCAATCAACACATAGTCATCGGGCGGCAGATCGAATTTGCTGTCGGGTCCGTAGGCATAGGTCACCTCGTCCCTGGTTCCGTCGATCTTCGTTTTCGCCTTCGTGACCTTGAAGCCGATGCCCGAACCGTCCGCCTTGTCGCCGCCGGCAGCATAATAAGCATTGGCAACGACATGGCCGACACCGGCAATCATGTCCTTTTCCACGGTCTTGCCGGCAGCCAGCGGAATCGTCTCGGTAGCCACGCCCTGCCCGATCGTGACAGTCACTTTCTCGTCGCCGGCCGGCAACACGGCTTTCGTCGTCCCATAGAAGGTGGCGGGCATGTCAGCACCAGGATAGTCGATGACGACAGCCGCGCCATCGACGACATCCGCCCCCGCGCTCGGTCGCGGGTGGATGATGAGCGTGCCGGCATTCAAGTTGAAAAGCGGCTTGTAGACCTGGCCGGCCTCGATCTTGACCTTCTGCTCGGTCTTGGCCTGGCCGTCACTGGCCACGACGATATAGTCGCCCGGTTCCAGATTGGCCTTGTAGGCGCCGTATTCGGTGCTGACGTAGTCGCCGCGCGTACCGTCGGGTTTGGCCTTGTAGATTTCCCAGGCGTTGCCGTCGGTGACGGGATCGCCGCCCTCGGCAAGCACTGCTATCGGCAGGAAATTGAATTCCGGTTTGGCCGGCGCGGGCGCTGGCGCAGGAGCCGGTTCA
>NZ_RZTC01000025.1:8674-65450 GCF_004023165.1 Mesorhizobium sp. M7A.F.Ca.MR.176.00.0.0
GCCTTCTCGTCGGAGGCCTGGATGTACTTGCCGCCGGTGTTGTCGGCGAGGCAGGCGATCTGCCGGCCCTCATCGGCGGTCAGGCCGAAACCGACGACATCGGCGGTGAAGTCGACGCCGGATGCCTCGAGCTCCTTGCCAAGCGCGCAAGGGTCGCCCCCGCATGTTTCGAGCCCGTCGGTGATGAGCACGACGGTCGCCTTGTCCTCGGTGTATTTCAACGCCTCGGCCGCCTGCTTGACGGCAGCGGTCAGCGGCGTCTTGCCGAGGAATTTCAGGCTGTCGGCAGCGGCCGAAATGGCGCTGCCCGAACCTGCCTGCGGCGGCACGATCAGCTGGATATCGTCGCAGCTGCCCTTCTCGCGATGGCCATAGGCCATGAAGCCGATCTCATCGTCGCCGGGGACCGATTGAAGCACGGTTCGAAGCGACTCTCGGGCGATTTCGAGCTTGGGCTTGCCGTCGATCTGCGCCCACATCGAGCCGGACGCATCGAGAATGATGATGACCTTGTTTGCGGCGAAGCCGAAGGTCGTCATCGACAAAAGGAGGATCGCCGCAGCGACGCCCCGTGCAAGTCCCGCCATCGAAATCTCCTAAATCCGCCCCTGATCCGGGCGGCAAGCTATTTGACGCGGCGCCGGGACACAAGTCCGGGCAGCCAGGTGCGTCGGGCCCAAACCCAGCTTAACAAAAGTCGTGACGACAGCCAGTTCGGGGTGTCGGCAGTGCCGATGGCTTTCCATGATAGGAATTTTTTCTTGACTGGATGCACTCAGCTATGGTACATTTTTGCCTATGGTGCTGATTTGCGCCGGTGACCCGCCGCTCAGGCGGGTTTTTCGTTTGATGCACCCGTCAGCCAACGCGGCGGCGAAGGCTCCGAAAGAACCCGTTACCCGAATTCGCTACCCTGGCCCGATGCGCCGGGCCGAATGCCGAACTTTTCAGCGGAAGCGGAATTCAGTAGGTCGTGCGGCGCTCTTCCGAGGGCGGCCTGCCGAATTGCAGCCGGTAGCTCTGGGCGAAGTAGGAATGCGAGGTGAAGCCGGTCGCTATCGCCACATCGAGGATCGGCATGTTGGTCTGGCGCAGCAGTTCGCGCGCCCGCTCCAGCCGCAACCGCATATAGTAACGGCCGGGGGTGACGCTGAGGTGGCGCAGGAACAGGCGCTCGACCTGGCGCACCGAAAGGCCGGCGGATTTGGCCAGCTGTACCGCCGACAGCGGCTCGTCGAGGTGGTCGGCCATCAGTTCGACGATGCGCCTGAGCTTCTCCGACTTGCCGGTCAGGTCGCGTTCCGGTCCGACGCGCTGGCGGTCGCCGGCCGAGCGGATGCGTTCGTGCTGGAACTGGTTGGCGACGCCATTGGCGAGGTTCGAGCCGAAATCGCCGCGCACGATCTCCAGCATCAGGTCGATCGAAGTGGTGCCGCCGGCGCAGGTGTAGCGCTTGCGGTCGATCTCGAAGACATTGCCGGTGCAGTTGATGTCGGGGAAGCGTTCGACGAAGCCGGCGCGATTTTCCCAATGGATGGTGCAGCGATAGCCTTCAAGCTGGCCGGCCTCGGCCAGCAGGTAGGAGCCGACCGACAGGGCACCCAGCGCATTGCCGCGCCGACCCCAGCTGCGCAGTGCCGCCAGCACCTTGCTCTTGCCGGGAAATTCCGTCGTCAGCCCGACCGAGACGAAAAGGATATCGACCGGCGGCAGGTCGGCAACGGCGTAGTCGATCTTGAGCGGCAGGCCATTGGAAGCCATCACCGGATCGCCATCGGCCGACACCGTCGTCCAACCGTAGAAGTCGCGGCCAAGCAACCGGTTCGCCGACCGGAACGTATCGATCGCGGCAGCCAGCGAGAACATGGAGAACTTGTCTACCAGCAGGAATGCGAACTGCCGCCCGCCTTGAACGGGGTCCGTGATGACCGGCCGTTCTGAGGGAACACTGGGGTTCGGCAAAGCTGCGGCTTTCTGGCGGGTCAGAAGGACGGCCGTTTCAATCCGGCCGCTAGGTAGGCCGAGGCTAACGTATTGGCCATCAGCATGGCAATGGTCATCGGCCCGACACCGCCGGGAACCGGCGTGATGGCGCCGGCGGCCTTAGCCGCTTCGGCATAGGCGACATCGCCGACGAGGCGGGACTTGCCCTCGCCCTTTTCCGGCGCCGGAATGCGGTTGATGCCGACATCGATGACGGTGGCGCCGGGCTTCACCCAATCACCCCTGATCATCTCCGGCCTGCCGACGGCCGCGACAAGGATATCGGCGGTGCGGGCCAAGGCGGGCAGATCCCTGGTGCGGCTGTGGGCGATGGTGACGGTGCAGTTGGCGGCAAGCAGCAGGTTGGCCATCGGCTTGCCGACGATGTTGGAGCGGCCGACGACGACGGCGTTGAGGCCGGACAGGTCCTTGCCGCGCACCCGCTCGATCAGAAGCATAGAGCCGGCCGGCGTGCAAGGCACGAAGGCTGTCTCGAGTTCACCGGTGCCGAGCTTGCCGACATTGATGAAATGGAAGCCGTCGACATCCTTTTCCGGCGCGATGGTCTGGATGATCTTGCCGGCGTCGATATGGGCCGGCAGCGGAAGCTGCACGAGGATGCCGTTGATGGCCGGATCGGCGTTGAGATCGCCGATGATTTTCAGCAACGCCGGTTCCGAGGTTTCGGCCGGCAGCGTGTGCTGGACGGAATGAAAGCCGCATTCCTTGGCGGTGCGCGACTTGGACGCGACATAGACCTGGCTGGCCGGATCCTCGCCGACGATAACCACGGCAAGACCCGGCTTGGCCTTGCCCTTGGCGACAAGCTCAGCCGTCAGGGTCTTGACCGACCCCACAACGTCGCCGGCAACGCTCTTGCCATCAATCACTTCGGCCATGGACTACCCTCAACACCAGAATGCCCAAGCGCGTCGCTTGCGGAAGCGACGCGCTTTTCGATCTTTCACAGCGTGGCATTTTCACGAAAATTCCAACATGCAATCCCGCCAAAGCGCCGTCCCATGCCGTTTACGCGAAACCGGCATGTTTTTGTACGGCACAGCGCAGATTTTTGTGGCTCAGAAGTAGCGACGCCGCACGCGGCTCTCGGTCAGTTCGCGAACCGCTTCGCGGAATTCGCGCAGGCTGGCGCGGATTTCCTCGATTGGCGCTTGCTGCTCGGCATCCTCCGCGGCCCGCGACGGCTCCGCCGGTCGCTGATGAGGCTGAGGCGCCTGCTGTTGCGGGAGGGGCGGCTGTGGATAGGACTCGGAAGCAGGCTGAGCCGGATCGGGCTGCTGCCCCGCATTGGCGGCCGGCATCGATTGCGGATAGGGATAGGCCGGCGGCTGTGCGTAGCCCAAAGGCTGCGCGTAGGGATAGAGCTGCGGCCCGGAATATGGCCGCTGCTGCACCATGGGAGGCGGCAGTGGCGGCTGCGCCGTCTGCTGCGGATGGCCGCCGGGCTGGAAAAGCGGCGCCGGGTATGCTGTCGCGGCCGCCTGCCGAGGCTCGAAGGCCGGTGCCGACTGGGGATAAGCGCGGTATTGCGGATCCTGCATTGACCCCCCGTTTTCGGCAGAAGCCCATTCAGCGGTATCGAACGGCTCCTCCCTGGACGGCCTGCGGGAGACGGACTTGTGCAGCCTCGACAGCAAGGCGCCGATCCGGCCGGGACCTTCGGCCGGCGAGACCTCGGCTTGCTGGACAGGTGGTGGCGCGGCCGGCGGTGGTGATGCAGGCGGGGGTGTCGATGGCTGCGGCGCAGGTGGTTGTGGCGGCGCCGGCGGCGGCGCTGCCCGATATGCCTTGTCTTCGTAAGGCGTCCGGCGTTCGTCCGTGCCATGGTCGCGACGCGAGCGCGAATTGGCGGTGTCGCGCAGGCTCTCATAGGCGCCACGCATGGCTCCGAGGCCAATGCCGGAGGCGAAACCCAGCAACAGGCTGGCAAGCGCGACCACGACCCGCGACGGCCCGTTCGGCTCGAGCGGCGCGAAGGCCTTCGAGATCACATTGATGTTGGCTGTGTTGATGTCCTTCTGCTCGCCGGTCTCCTTGGCGCGCAGGAGATACTGTTCGTAGACGGAACGCTTGGCGGTGGCCTCGCGCTCCAGTTCGCGCATCGACACGAGGTCGCTGTTGACGTCGCCGCTGCGGACCTTCAGCTGCGCCAGGCGAGAGGCAAGATCCTGTTCGAGCTGGACCGCGCGCTTGAGGTCGACCTGCAGCGACGAGCCGATGCGGCGCAGCTCCGAGGCGATGCGGTCGCGTGCGCCGGCAAGCTGGGCATTGAGCGCCTGGAGTTCGGGATGACGCGGGCCGAACCGAATGGCGGCGCGGTCAGCCTCCTGCTTGAGCGATGCATATTGCGAACGCAGATCGCTCATCGAGTTGGAGTTGATCTCCTCCGGCAAGGTGCCGGTCAGAACCGAATTGACGTCGACCGAACGCGCCGAGGCCGCCCGGGCATTCAGCTCCAGCGTGCGGGCGCGGGCAACCGACAGCTGCTCGTTGAGTTTCAGCATTTCGTCATCGCTGATGAGGTGGCCCTGCGCGTCGACAAGGTCGTGCGTGGCCCTGAAATCCTCGACCTTGCGCTCGGCCGCCTCGACCCCCTTGCGCAACTCGTCAAGCCTGGCCGTCAGTTCGTCGGTGGCGCGGCCTGCGGTGTCCGACTGTATCTGGCCGAAGGTCTGCAGGAAGACATCCGTCATCGTGTTGGCGATGAGGGCCGATTTCTCGCCATTCTGCGTGGTGGCGCTGACGGTGATGACGAAGGTCTTGCCGCCGCGCTCGACCGAAAGGCTCTCGGCCAGATTGCCGACAGCAAGCGCGCGGCGGCGGCTGTCGTCGACACCCCCCGGCCCGTCATTGCGCGACAGGACGGAGCGGATGAGCGACATGATGCTAAGGCCGCCGCCGCCTTGCCCATTGAATTCGGGGTCGTTGACCAGATTGAGCTTGTCGACGACCTTGTTGAGAACGGTGCCTGAGGTCAGCACCCGAACCTGGTTCTCGACGATGGCCAGCGTGGCATCGGAAGCGACGACCGACTGGGTGAGGTCGCGATCGGTTAGCTTCAGATCGCGCGGGTCGACGATCAGTTCGGTGGTGGCTTCATATTTCTTCGGCGTCGACAGCGCGATGGTGACGCCGAGCGCAGCGCCCAGTAGTGTCGTCGTCACGATCAGCAGCTTCGACTTGCCGACACCGCGCACAACCTGCATCGGGTCGATCAGCGGCTTCCACTGCTGGCTGTCCATGCCGTCGTTTCGGGATACCGACGCATCGCCTGCAGCGTAAGGCTCCGATGCATGATCGGCGCGCCGGGCGCCGGCGGTTTCGGCGGCACCAATTTGTGTCCGTGGCGTCGTTTGCGCGCGATATGATGACGAAGCTTGCTCATGATCCCCGTCGGTGGCGACCGGATCCGACAGTTTCGGGTTGCGCGCCCCGCGCTGCGAACGGGCGAGGCGATGACGGGTGGCGGCATCCTCGCGCCATGACGGGTCTGCCCGGTCGCCTATCGAGACCAGGGACGCGTCGGGTTCATCGCCGCGCACAGCCTGGCCAAGCGCCAGCAATGAGCGCTCGCGCTTCCAGTCCTCGCGGTTTTCCCTGTCGACCATCGTCTGGAACTTTACCTTTGGCGACCTGCAAACGGCGCTTGGCCATTCGTTAAGCCACGCTAAACAGGCATGGAAAACAAAAGGTTAATTTTCCCGCACCGAAGCGTCGGTTTCTCGCTTCGGTTGCATCTATTTTCGACACAGGCTCAGCCTCCAGAACGGCACGTTAAGTTTTCCCGCCTAGGCTCTCCTTGAGACATGACGCAGGCCAGTGACATACCGCAAAGGCGGCCCCTCGCCCGGATCGGCAGCTTTTTGGCCGAACGACGGGGGCTGCTTCGCGACTATTTCTCGGCGATCAGCGGCGCCGGCGGGCGACTGGTGTTTTCGCTGGCCTATTTCATCGCGCTGGCCAACACGCTGTCCATTTCCGAATTCGGCATGTTCGCCACCGCTTCGGCGGCCGGTGTCATGCTGTCGCGCATCCTCGCCTTCGGGTTCATCTCGGCGCTCTACCGCACCGCCACCATCCGCCCCAATCTGATCGGCACCTTCTCCGCCGGCTTCCTGCTGCTCGGCGTGCTGTCGCTGCCGCTGCTGGCCGCGGCCTCGTTCGGCGTCTATCTGCTTTTCTTCGCCGACACCGTGCCGCTGTCGGTGTTTGCGGCAATCGTCTTTGCCGAAGCGCTGCTGTGGCGGCCGGTCGAGGTGGCGCTGATCGTCAACAACGGGCTGGGCAAGTTCGGCCGCGCCGCGCTGCTAGCTATCCTGGCGACCGCGTTGCGGGCGCTCGGCGCGGTGCTGTTCATGTTCTCAGCACAACACAGTGTCTGGATATGGTCTTGGTTCTATATCGGCGCCAATGCCGCCTCGCTGCTGATTGCCTTCGGCTTCTTCTACCCCCGCCAGCGGTTGCGGCTGCGCATCGAGCTCTATCTCAGGCGATTGGCCGATTCTGTCTACGTGGCCGGCGCCGAAGTGCTGTTCTACCTGCAGATGGAGTTCGACAAGCTGCTGGTGCTGGCGATCGGCGGCCCGCATCTGGCTGGCATCTACGCCATCATTATGCGGCTGGTAGACCTGACCGCCATTCCGATCCGCACCTTCTCGATGATGCTGGTGCAGCGCATGATGCGCGCACCGGAACTGTTGTCACGGCTGGCGGTCAAGAGCGGCATCGAAGGCGGTGTGTTCGCGGTCTCCACGGCAGCGCTGCTGACGCTTGGCATCGTGCTGCATTTCTTCCCCAATGCGCTCGGCAAGAATGTCGCCGAGGCCGCGCCGCTGGTGGTGCTGGCGATCTGCGTGCCTGGCTTGCGCAATCTGGTCGAATATCAGGCCGAGCTTTTGTTCGCGCGCGGCCAGACGCTGGTGCGGGCGCTCAATCTCGGTCTGCTCGCCGCACTGAAGGCGCTGCTTTTGACCTATGTGCTGACGACCATCCTCGACACGCCGAACCTGGTGCTGTCGCTCAATGTCGTCTTCCTGCTTTTGTATCTCGCCTCGACGCTGCTCACCTATTCGGCGATGCGTAAACCGGCAAAGCCCATCTAATCCAGCCCGATCAAACGGCGGATGCGGCCGATATCGGTGCCGATGAAGGATTGCATGCCGATCGCCACCTGCTCCGGCGCCATGGCGGCAACGAAGCGGCGGAACTCGTCGTCCGACAGCGCCTCGCCGGTCCAGTGCACCCGGCAGAACTCCTCCGAACCGTGGAAGTGGCCGGCACCCTGTAGCAAATCGTCGACATAGCGGCCGTAGATCATGCATTCGGAGAATTTGCGCGCCGAGCCGACGACCTCGACCCAGTTGCGACCATGGACCTTCTCGATCTCGCCGCACATGGCCAGCACGGTGTCGCGCCGCCAGGCGATCAGCGTCGAGATGTAGTCGTGGACCGATGTCCGGGACGGATCGATGCCGAGTGCCGACCCCGCGTTGCGCGACCAGATGCGATGCTCCTCATGACCTTCGTCCGCCAGCACGCCGTCGCGGCGGAACAGCCGCGCCTTGCCGTCGCGCCAGAAGGCGGCGCAGTCGAAAGGTTTGAGGAAGGCAACATCGGAATCGCAGAAGATCAGCACATCTTGAGATGCATGCGCCGAGATGGCGATGCGACGCAATTGCTGCACGTGCCAGCCACGCAGCGGCTGGGTCTTCAGGCTGAGCCAGACGCGCCGGCGAAACAGGCTGAGCGGATCGTCAAATGCGTGCAGCCAGCGCGGCAGCAATTCACGCTCGTCGACGACCGTGCGGCGGCCGGCTTCCAATTGGCGAAACAGCCTGACGTCGCGATGTTCGACCAAGATGTAATGGTGCGCCGCGCCCGAAACGTGGCGATCAAGTGTCTCGCACAGCAGGCGGCAGCGCTCGAAGTCGGGCGCGTAGCTTGCCGTCACGATGGCCGCCGTCGGTGTCTGCCGCAGCGGGCCTGGCTCGACAGCGGTGCCTGGCACGAACCTGCTGTTCACTTGACATCCTCCGCGGCTTCGGGCGCAAGCGAGAATTTCTGCCTGACGACGCGCAGCAGGAACAGTGGGTTGCCGACCACATAACGGCGCCACAGGCGGCTCGGTTCGACAGCCAACCGGAACAGCCATTCGAGCCGCAGCCGGCGCATCCACAAGGGCGCGCGGGGCACCGCGCCGCTCAGGAAATCAAGCAACGCGCCGACGGCGATCGGCAGCGTGCAGTGGCGCGCATCGATGTGGCGTTCGATCCACAATTCCTGGCGCGGCACGCCCATGGCGACGAGCAGCACGTCGGGCCGAAGCGCGGCGATCCGGTCGACGATTTCCTGCTCCTGCGAAGCAGGGAAATAGCCGTCATGGATCACCACGAATTTGTGCTGCACCGCCAAGGCGGCCAGCTTGACCGAAGCCGCTTCGGCATTGACACGCGTCGCGCCGAGCAGCCCAACGGTCAGCGGCGTCGTCGAGGCCTGCAGGAAGGCCGGGACGAAATCGGTGCCGTTGAGATTGTCGGGAAACGGCGCCCCGTAGAGGAGCCTCGCCGCCAGATCGATACCGATGCCGTCGGGCAGGATGAGGAAATCATCGAGTGCCCCGGCGAACACCGGGTCGGTATAGGCGATGTTGGCGTTGTGGGCGTTGAGGAAACTGACCTTAGTGAAGCGCCGCTCGGCAATCAACCGGTTCAGCAGGGCGATGGCATCGTTCCAGCGGACCGCAACCACCGGGATGCCAAGGATCGTCTTCAGCTTGTCGAGCCCGAACGCGGCGCGGGCGGAATGCATGTTCATGCAAACGCCTCCTGCCTGGCAGGCTCAAGCTTTTCGAGGCCGAGCCGGATGGCAGCGTCAAGCGCCTTGACCTGCGAGCCCCGGAACGCGCTGCCGTCGACGTCGCGGATGTCGGCGGCCGCAGCCTCGAGAGCCTTGGCGAAGACGACGGGATCGTCGGTGACGACGCAGTTGGCCGGACGGTGGTCGATGCCGCGCAGCGAACGGCTGGTGGCGACCGAAGGCAGGCCGAGTTCGAAGGTTTCGATGGTCTTCAACTGGACGCCGCTGCCCGCGGTGCTGATCAACGGGATGACGGCTGCACTGCGCACGAAAGCCTGCGCGTCGGGCACGCGGCCGACAAATTCAACACCGGGATGCTTGGACGCGACGCCCGAAGGCATGTGGCCGGCGATGCGGATGCGGAAATCGGGCCGCAGATGCGGCACGACCTTGCCCAGGAACCAGTCGAGGCCGATGCGGTTCGGCTGCCAGGTCCAGGTGCCGATCAGGGCGGCGTCGCAGTCGATGCGGCGCGGGCCTTTCAGGGTTGGCGCCAGGGCACCGGTCACCAGCGGCAGCACCGCCGAGCGGTTGTCGGAGGCGACACCTAGTGCGGCGCGGTCTTCCTCGGCCAGGGTGAAGACGAAGCGCGCCCGGCGGCAGAGACGCTCTTCGACGGCCTTGAGCAGCCTTGCCTCGCGGCGAAACAGCAGGCGCTGGAAGAGGCTGCCGGCGGCAGCGGCGTTCTCCCGCGCCGAAAGATGCTCGACATTGTGGGCAACGAAGATCGAAGGCCGCTCGGTGAACAGCTTTTCGAAGGCGCCGGCGAACTGCACGGAATTCAGCACGTAGCCGTCAACCGGTCCAGCTTGCTCGATGGCAGCGAGAACATCGCTGTCGGACACGGCGCGCAGCTTGACCGAGGCGAAGGTGAGGCCCGAAAGCAGCGCCTTGCCGACCCAGGCCAGCTTCTGCCGCGCGGAGGCATTGTCCGTGCGCACGTCGATGGCACCCAGCACCACGGTGTTTTCGGGGTCGGCCGCGGGTTTCCCCGGCCAGGTGAAGCCGATGACGGTTACGCGCGCGCCAGCGCGCCGCAAGGCGGCGATGATCGCAGCGTTGGCGATCTCATAGCCAGAGGCGAGAGCGCCGTCGGGCACGATCGATGTGGCGAACAGCAGATGCATCTTACATATCCAGTGGTGTAGCCGGTAGCAAGGCGCGGTGAACCCTTGATTAAGCCAGCACATTCGACGGCCGAAAGCCTCTGCTTGCAGGCGTTCTCCGTGCAAGGTGATTAACGAAACCTTATCAACCGTGGTGCTACCAGAGCCCAACTCACCATGTGGCTGGACACGGATGATCCCTTTGCCATCGGACGGTTCGGTATCGGTCGCGGGACGCACGCCGCGGCTTGATGTCGAGGCCGTCGAAGCCGTCGTCACCTTGCCGACCTTCAAGCGTCCCGAGCAGGTGCTGGAAACGCTGGCGTCGCTGCGCGCGCAGCAAACCGGCAGGCGCTTTGCCGTCATCGTGGTGGAGAACGAAGCCGAGGCGCAGGCCGGCGCCAAGGCAGCGCTGCCGCTGTTCGAGCGCGGCGAGATGCCAGGCCTGGTCATCATCGCGCATGAGCGCGGCAATTGCAGCGCCTACAATGCCGGCTGGCAGACGGCCATCCTGCAATTCCCGAACTTCAGGCATCTGCTGGTCATCGACGATGACGAGATCGCCGATCCGCAGTGGCTGGAACGGATGTGCCGGGCTGCCGAAACGCTGGGCGCCGATATTGTCGGCGGCCCGCAGGTGCCCGTGTTTGCCGACCCCGCCCATGCGCGATGGGCCGAGCATCCGGTGTTCGCGCCGCCCTACCGGGAGACAGGGCGGGTGCCGGCGCTCTATTCGTCCGGCAATCTTCTGGTCGGGCGCAACGTGCTGATCGCCATGGGTCCACCCTTTCTCGATCTCAGATTCAACTTCATGGGCGGCGGCGATTCCGACTTTCTCAGCCGGTCGGCGCAAAAGGGCTTTGTGCTGGGCTGGTGCGCCGAGGCCAAGGTGCATGAAACCGTCCCGGCCCGGCGTATCGAAGCCGACTGGATCCGGGCCCGCAGCCTGCGCAACGGTGTCATCTCGACACTGGTCGAAAAGAAGAAGCGCGCCGGCACACCGCTGGCCGGCGCCAAGGTGTTGCTGAAGAGCCTGGCACTGCTTGCCGCCTCGCCGTTTCGCGGCCTGATCCGGCTGGCGTGGACCGGATCGCCTGATATCGCCATCTACCCTGTCCATGTGGCGCTGGGCCGCGTGCTGGCCGAATTCGGATATGCCAATGAGCAATATCGCCAGCCTGAGAAAAACTGAGCGCGCGCCGCTCAGCGCCGCGTTCACGCGCGAAGGCGTGGCCACCGCCATTGCCGCGCTGCTGTTCACCGTCATCATGGTGTCCTTCCGGCCGTTCCAGCCGGGCGGCGCCGAACTCACCGGTCAAGGCGGCGACATCGTCAACCAGCTTGGCTTCGGTTCGCTCGGCGCCTTGTCGATCTTCTCGCTGATGGCCTTTGCCGATCCGCGTGTGGTGCGCTCGCTGCTCAGCCCGTCCTGGATGCTGATGCTGGGCTTCTTTTTCCTCTCGGTGATCCTGTCGACCGATCCGCCTTCGGCCATGCGCGCCGCCTCCTTCACCCTGATCGGCATCCTGACAATGGCGACGATCCTGGTGCTGCCGCGCGACGCCGAAGCCTTCTCGAAGGTGATCATCTTCACCGCCGTCGTGGTCATGGGCCTTTCCTATCTCGGCCTCATCGTTTTTCCGCACGAGGCGATGCACACCGCCGACTCGCAGGAGCCCGAGCATGCCGGCCTGTGGCGCGGCGTGTTCACCCACAAGAACATCGCCGGGCCGATCATGGCCTGCCTCAGCTTCGCAGGCCTCTATCTCTACCGGCGCGGACAGCGCTATTGGGGCGCCGGGATCTTCTTGGCAGCGATGATCTTCATGCTGCACACCGGCTCCAAGACGACAGCCGGCCTGGTGCCGTTCTCGATCCTGATCGTCATGTTCCCGAGCCTGATCGGCATGCGGCTCGGCACGCCGATCCTGTTTGCGCTGGCGATCGTCGCGACAGCGGTCGGCACGCTGGGCATCGTATTCCTGCCGCCGATAAAACATCTCGCGGCGATCTATTTCCCGGACATGACCTATACGGGCCGCACGACGCTGTGGGAGTTCGCCGGCAGCATGCTCGCGAAGAAGCCATGGACCGGTTACGGCTATGAGAGCTTCTGGGGCACGCCCTTGCTGCTCAACCAGGACCAGCCCTTCGACCGGCCGTGGGACATCCGGACCATCGTGCACGGCCATGACGGCTACCTCGACATCGCCGTGCTGATGGGCATTCCGGCACTCTGCGTGGCGGTCTACACTTTCCTCATCGCGCCGCTGCGCGACTACATGCGCATTCCGTTGCGCAGGGAAAACATTTTTCTCGGTGACTTCTTCATGATGGTGGTGCTGTTCACGGCGCTGAACGCTTTTCTCGAAAGCTTCTTCTTCCATCGCGGCGACCCGGTCTGGCTGTTCTTCGTGCTCGGCGTGCTTGGCCTCCGGCAAGTCTCGCTGCGGCCGATGGCAGTGCGCGATCCCGATCGCGGCTCGCGATCCTGACAGGGCTTCCCCAGGGAAGCGCCAGCGTCTATGTGAAGGCCTTCCTTCGGAGGGCTTTTGATGACGATCAGGCTTGTTCTCGCCGGCTGCGGCAATATGGGTTACGCCATGCTCTCAGGCTGGCTGAAATCCGGTAAGCTTGCGCCATCGGCGGTTTTCGTGGTCGAGCCCAATGCCAATCTGCGCAATCGCGCGACCACGCTGGGCTGCGCGACATCAGCCGATGCCGGCAGCATCCCGGCCGATGCCGTGCCCGATCTCGTCGTCATCGCGGTGAAGCCGCAGGTGATCCGCGATGTCACCTCCGCCTACAAGCGTTTCGGCGATGGCCGCACCACCTTCGTCAGCATCGCCGCCGGCACGCCGGCCAGCACCTTCGAGGAAATCCTCGGCAACCGCGCGCCGATCGTGCGCTGCATGCCCAACACACCCGCGGCAATCGGCAAGGGCATGATGGTGGTGTTCTCCAACAAGCTCGTGTCGGATGACACCAAGCGTTTCGTCGCCGATCTTTTGTCGGCGAGCGGCGAAGTGGCCACCATCGACGATGAGGGCCTGATGGATGCGGTGACCGCCGTCTCCGGATCTGGGCCGGCCTACATCTTCCATTTCATCGAAGCGCTGACCGTGGCCGCCGAGAAGGCCGGGCTGCCAACGGCGACCGCCAAGCTGCTCGCCATGCAGACCGTCTATGGCGCCGCCTCGCTCGCCGCCGAAAGCGGCGAGGAACCGGGCGTGCTGCGCCAGCAGGTCACCAGCCCCAACGGCACGACGGCCGCGGCGCTGGCCGTGCTGATGGGCGAGCACCGGCTGACCAATCTGCTGACGCAGGCGGTGGAGGCAGCGCGGCTCAGGTCTGTCGAACTGGGGAAGTAATCGTCAACTCCTCCGCTGCCGAAGTTTTGATGGGTCGGACGTGCTTGCGTTGATGGCTTGGCGGAAATGCACATCGCTTCGTCATCCTGGGGCGAAGCAAGGAGCGCAGCGACGCGGCGCAGACCCCAGGATCCATGCCGCGACTTCAAAGCGCTGCTGCGGTGCAGAATTCTGCTCCGCTGCATTCCTCGACCAAGATCACGGCATGGATCCTCGGGTCTCCGCGACGTCGCTTCGCTCCTGCTCCGCCCGTGGATGACGAAGTTGGGAAGGCTCCGGTCAATCCCGAATGTCTACGATCATCCATCGAAACGAACGACGAAATCCGAGCTGCCAGCAGGCCTTCCAACGTGACAACCCCTGTGCACCTGTCAGGCGTCATTCTGGCCGCCACCCCACATGGCATCGATCTCATTCTTGCTCACGACCCGGCCAGCCTTGCCCGCTTTGGACCTCAAATCATGGCGATTGCAGCCAGCCGTTCCGCCAGAGGCATACGGGCGTTTTCCCGCTTCAGTTCACTTTCAAGCGCTTCGATAACCGCTCTGGTCATGGAAACCTTGCGCTTGGCGGCAAGCTGGCGAGCCAGTTCGCGGGCAAGCGGATTCCTGATTCGAAGGTTCATGTGACCGACCTTGGCGACATTTGCCCCACAATCTATCATTTGTCGCAGCAGCGCCAGCGTGGTCCTTTCAGGCCCCGTACAGCATCTCATCCTGCAGCCGGCGCAAGGCGAACAGCCTCGTTGTCTGGTCGGGCGACGCATTATCCGCCGTCAGCAACTCACCTTTCCTGACCGGTTTCAGCACCTTGCCGCCCTCGAGCAGGCCGACCGGCACGGCGCGCCGGGCGCGGGCTTCGCCGACGGTCATCGTCCAGGAGCGGTAGCAGGTCTCGCCGATCGCATCGAAGGTCTCGCCGGCGGCGAGATCCCGCTTGGCGACCGCACAGACTTCGGCAACAGGTCGCGGCAGCGGCACCATGTCGGGCTTGCCGAAAAGCATGATGCGGGCGGCGGTCAGTGGCACTTCCAGCGAGGTCAGATGGTAGGGCCGGAACAGGCTGTAGTAAGGGCCGTGGCCGATATGCAGATCGTCCATGCGCTCGATGATGCGCGGATGCGTCGCCTCGACGATGACGAAGACGCCGGGCGCGACGCCTTTGCCAATCGTGTAGTCGACGACGCCTTTCTTCAACAGCAGACCGCCATCCTCGCGCGGGATCAGCACCTTGGCGAGGTCATCGCGGTCGGCCTTGGGGCCGTGCATACCGGGCACGTCGGGCACCAGCCCGGTGGCGTTGGCGATGGCGCACATCTCGACCATGGTCTTGGAACCGTCGACGAACTCGACCAGCATGCGCGGGTTCATGTTGCGGCGGATGGCTTCGGCGCGATAGTCGTCCGGTACGGCATCGTGGTTGAGCGGGTTGTTCTTGCCCTTGCCGGCCGAGACGATGGTCAGCCCGAGCGCCGACGCGAACTCGATCAGTTCCATGCAGCTCGACGGCTCGTCGCCCGCACCGACCGAATAGACGACGCCAAGCCGGTCGGCCTGCTGCTTGAGGTAGCAGCCGATGGTGACGTCGGCCTCGACGTTCATCATCACCAGATGCTTGCCGTGCTCCATCGCCATGAGGTCGAAGTCGGCGGCGACACCCGGCTTGCCGGTGGCGTCGATGACGACGTCGATCAGCGGATTGGTGACCAGCATCTCGTTCGAAGTGACGGCGATCTTGCCGCTCTCGATAGCGCCGGTGACTTTCGACGCGGTGTCGGCTTCGACCGCCATGGCTTCGTCGCCATAGGCGATACGGATGGCATCGCGCGCGGTGTGCGGGCGGCGCGTCGAGACGGCGCAGATCGAAATGCCTGGCATCAGCATGCCTTGGGTGACCAGATCGGTGCCCATTTCGCCCGAGCCGATGACGCCAATGCGCACCGGGCGGCCCTCGGCGGCACGCCTGGCGAGATCGCGGGCAAGGCCGGTCAGGGCGACGTTGGTCATGCAGGAATGTCCACAGCTTCGTGATTTGAGGTCGGATAGCAGGGAACGGGTTCTATTTGCCAACGAAACCCGGTCGCGACCGGCAATTTCCCGCGAAATCGTCTCGGAAGGACGTCCGCCGAGGCTCGATTGGCCGAAGCGCAACCAATTGACAATGCAGCGGACAACCCCAATAAAACATTCGTTTGTCAACAAAGGCAAATGTTCACCGACGCGACAGTCGGAAAGCATTCGCCTCTGGGGCAAATTGGGGAGTGTCTTTGCGCCAGAGCGTCAAAGGCTGGATGGAGCATCATTGCGAGGCGTCGAGCGAAGGCTCGCGGCTCCAGGGGAGGAAAAATGGATACTGTTCTCGCGGGCCTAAAAGGGGCCATCGATACGCTTGGCCCGACGGTCCTGCTGCCAATTGTCATTTTCATCATCGCCGTGGTTCTGGGAGCCAAGGTCAGCAAGGCTTTTCGCGCCGCCGTCACCATCGGCGTCGCCTTCATCGGCATCAATCTGGTGCTTGGCCTCATGCTCACGTCGATTGGCGACGTCGCCAAGGCCATCGTCACCAACACCGGCATTCATCGCGACATCATCGATGTCGGCTGGCCCTCCGCGGCCGCGATCGCCTTCGGCTCATCGGTCGGCCTTTGGGTCATTCCAGTCGGCATCCTCGTCAACATCGTGCTGTTGCTGACACGGATGACGCGCACGCTCAATGTCGACGTCTGGAATTTCTGGCACTTCGCCTTTGTCGGCTCGCTGGTGGTCGCCGCAACCGACAATCTGGCCTATGGCATCGCGGTCGCAGCACTTGTCGCAGCACTCTCGCTGCTGTTCGCCGACTGGTCGGCGCGCGCGGTACAGCAGTTCTATGGCGTGCCCGGCATTTCCGTGCCGCATCTCGCCTCGGCACAGATCCTGCCGATCGCCATTGTGCTCAACTGGATCATGGACCGCATTCCCGGGATCAACCGCATCAACATCAACACGGACACCATCGAGCGCAGGTTCGGCGTGTTCGGCGAACCTGTCGTGATGGGCCTCATCATCGGCCTCGTGCTTGGTGCGATCGCCTTCTACAATGCGGGTGATCTCAGCGTGGTGCTGGCCAAGGTCCTGGGCACCGGCATGACGCTGGCCGCGGTGATGCTGCTGCTGCCGCGCATGGTCAAGATCCTGATGGAGGGGCTGATCCCCGTCTCCGACGCCGCACAGGCGTTCGTGCGCAAACGCACCGGTGACCGAGAGCTTCTCGTTGGTCTCGATTCGGCGATCCTGATCGGCCATCCGGCCGCGATCTCGTCGTCGCTGATCCTGGTGCCGATCGCGATCATCCTGTCGGTGATCCTGCCGGGCAACCGCGTGATCCTGTTCGCCGATCTTGCGGTCATCCCCTTCATCGTCGCCATGACCGCGCCGCTGGTCAAAGGCAACGTGTTCCGCATGGTGGTGATCGGCACGGTGACGCTGGCCATCGGCTTCTACGTCGCCAACGCGCTGGCGCCGCTGTTCACCAGCGCAGCAGTCTCGTCGGGCTTCAAGCTGCCGGCGGACGCGCTGCAGATCACCTCGGTGGTCGACGGCTTCCTGTGGGTGCCTTACGTGGTCATCGAGGCGATCCAGGGGATGGGGCTTGTCGGCATCATCGTGATCGCGGTGGTCATCGCGGCATTGTTTGTCCTCTACCGGCGCAATCCGCTCGGCTGGGAGCGGGCCGCGGGCGCCGAGGACGAGCCGGCCGAAGAGACGGCCTGAACCTGATAGCGTCCACCCTTAAACCGATCGTGCGCCCTTCCCGGGGCGCACGATTTCATAGACGGAGCAAAGAATGTCCGACGGACTCATGCAGCTTCTGGACCCTGACGCGATCGTGCTCGGATCCGATGCCTCGACCAATGAGGAGATCATCCGCATCCTGGCGGGCCGGCTGGAGAGACTTGGCTATGTCAAAAGCAGCTATGCCGACGCGGTCGTGCGCCGCGAATTGACCATCCCGACCGGACTGCCGCTGGAACGCTCCGACAATGTCGCGGTGCCGCACACCGATCCGGAGCATGTGCTGAAGCCTGGCATCGCGATGGGCACATTGAAGCAACCAGTGACCTTCGCCAACATGGAGGATCCCGACGAGATGCTGCCGGTCGGCTTCGTCTTCCTGCTTGCCATCAACGACAAGGACAAGCAGATTGAGGCGCTGCAGGCCGTCATGGCCACCATCCAGAACCCGCAAGCCTTGGATGATTTGAGGTCGGCCAGAACCCTCGAAGACGTGCGAGCCGTACTCGGCTGAAACAAGGAGAAGCAGAGATGTCCAGACAGAAAACCATTCTCTTTGCCTGCGGCACGGGCATCGCCACCTCGACCGCGGTCAATGTCGCCGTCACCGAGGAAATGAAGAAACGCGGCCTCACCTTCAACGCCCAGCAGGCGAAGGCCACCGAAGTGCCCGGACTGGCCGACAATATCGACTTCATCGTCTCAACCACCCCGATCTCCGCTTCGGTCACCAAGCCGGTGATCAAGGGCCTCGCCTTCCTCACCGGCATCGGCAAGGACAAGGTGCTCGACGAGATCGAGGCGCAATTGCGCAAATGACGGCACCGACGCTACGCGCAGGCTGACGCGGCTTCACACCACCCTGACGTAGCTCGTCATTCCCGATTTCTGGTGCTCGATGATGTGGCAGTGCAGCAGCCAATCGCCGGGATTGTCGGCGACGAAGCCGAGCTGAACCTTCTCGTTGGGCTGGATGAGATAGGTGTCGGAAATCACAGGCTGAACCCGGCGCGTCGAGGATGACAGCACTTTGAAGCTCATACCGTGCAGATGCATCGGATGGGATTGCGGCGTCAGGTTCTCCATGTCGATGACGTAGCTTTGGCCAAGCTTCAATTCGGCCAGTGGCGCGGTCGGGTCCTTGGTGTCGCCTGGCCACGGCACTTTGTTGATGGCCCAGAAACTGTAGCCAAGCGAACCGCAGATGCCATCGCTCGGGACGTTCTCCGCCGTGGCGCTCAGTGCCAGGGAAATATGCCTGGCACTGGCGAGATCCACTTCCGCCACCGGATTGAGCTCCAGCGGAGCAACATCGCGAATGTCCCGTTTGAGGGATTTTCCTGTCGCGCGCAGGGTTGCCAGGATTTTTGGCTTGGTGCCCCTGACGTCCCTCAAGCTGACCATCGCGCCTTCATTGTCGGGCATGCGTATGGCCAGTTCCATGCGCTGGCCGGGTCCAAGCAGCAAGGCATCGGGCGAAAAACGCTCAGGCACCGGATTGGCGTCGAGCGCCATGACACTCGCCTCCGCACCGTCGACGCGAAAAGCGTAGATACGCGTCACGTCGGTGATGGCGACGCGCAGCCGCGCTAGTCCGCCGGCCGGCGCATCATATTGCGGCTGGTCGAGCCAATTGGCGGTGCGTACCGTGCCGTAAGTGCCGGTTCTCGCGGCATCGCGCGGCCGGAACTGGTCGATGAACTGACCGTCGTCGCCGAGGCGCCAGTCGCGCAAATTGAGGACGATTTCGGCATCGAATTTCGGATCGTTGGGGTTCTCGACCACGATCACGCTGGTCAGGCCATGGCCCATCTGCTCCAGCGTGTTGCAATGCGGGTGGTACCAGAAGGTGCCGGCATCGGGCGGCGTGAAGGCGTAGTCGAAATGATCGCCGGTGTAGACGTAGGGCTGGACCAGGAACGGCACGCCGTCCATCTTGTTTGGAACGCGAATACCGTGCCAGTGGATCGTCGTCGGATCGTCGATCGCGTTGATAAGGCGTGCAGCGAAGGGCTCGCCCTTTTTCATTCTGAGCACGGGCGGCATTCCGGTGTTGCCATAGGTCAGCACATCCCTGGTCTGGCCGATATCCATCAGCTTCGCCTGGATCTTTGCCGTCTGCAAAACGACCGGCTCAGTTGTGGCAGCTGCCAAGCCGCCAAGCCGACCCATGGCCGAGAGCCCGATCCCGCCCACGCCAGCAACCGCAGCCGTTTTCAAAAGTCCGCGGCGTGTGAGTAAGGTCATTCGGCGCTCCAACTGCAAAGGCGACTGCCCTGGGTTTATCGATGTGTTGGATTATCGGCCAGCCACCAGCGCAGATGCCGGTATTGGCACATCGTGTCCCGACGATGTCATGGCGACAAGATGACGTTCGCTTGCGCTGTTTTCGACAGGCTGGTGAGAACTCATCGAGATCAGACAGCCGAAGATGAGATTTGCCAGACGGCTATGCAAGCGAGCGCAAAGCCAGCCACCCCTTCAATCGTACGTGAGATGACATCGAACAGGCGCGGACGGCTGTCGAAAAAGTGCACCAGTCGCTCTTTGAACAGGATTGAAGCGATCGCCACACAAGACAAGGTCAGTGCCACACCAAGCATCATGGTGATCGCGAACAGAATACCGGCGCCCGGTACGCCTCTGGAAATCGCGAACGTCATGACAAAGAGGGTCAGCGGGCAGGGTATCAAACCGGCCATGACACCAACAGCCTCGCCCTCATGCTTGTGATGCCGGCCATGGTTCAATGCGCGCCATATCATCCAGACGCCGATCAGCCCGAGCAGGCCGCGACTGATGTTCTCGAGGAGTGGCGCGCGCCCAACACTACCCAACGCGATCGAGACAAGCGGCAGCGAAAGCACGGCGATCAGAACTGCGATTGCCACGTGAGTGAAGGACAGAGTAACCGACACCAAGAGGCCGCGCGAAACCTTCGCATCGGAGCCGGCAAGGTAGGTCGCCAAAATAGCTTTGCTGTGACCGGGCGTCAAAGCATGTGCGGCTCCAAACAAGACCCCCATTGGCAGGAAGGCCAGGAACGCCAGCCAATCGCCTCCAGCCGAGAGCAGTTTTATCTGGTCGGCGAACGCCAGATATATGGTGCGTTGAAACTCAACAAGCGTTTGGAACATCAGTCGAGGTTAGCCGACGCCGGTGGTTTTTTCGCGACCCTCAATGGTGGTGGCCGTGGTGTTCACCGTGATCATGCCCGTGAGGATGCGGATCGTCGTGTTGTTCATTTGCGGTGGCCAACCGAATGTTGGCAGCTGCAAGAGCCGGCATGTGCTCGAACAGTTCATCTTCCAAAGCGGCCGTTATCTTCCTGGCCTCGGAAACAGGCAAAGCTTCGTCGACCGAGATGGCAATGTCTGCGTGCAGCTTGTGGCCAATCCAACGAGCTTTCGCCTCGACAATCTGCGCGCCCGGCACATGCTCGGCGGCATGCCGGATTTCGCCCATGACGCCGGGTTCGACACCGTCAAGCATGCGAGTAAGCACCGAGCGTGCCGATTGCCAAACGATGCCGAAGATCGCAGCGGTGATGAGCAGGCCAATAATCGGGTCGGCCAAGGGAAAGCCGAGCCAAACGCCCAGCGCACCGATGACAACGGCAAGGCTGGTGAGACCGTCGGTGCGGGCGTGGTAGCCGTCTGCGACGAGCGCCGCGCTGTTGATCTCCCGACCGACCCGGATCCGGAACACGGCAACCACTTCATTGCCAAGAAACCCGACAATGCCGGCCGCCGTCAGCCAACCCAGATGGGTAACCAACTGGGGGTTTATCAGACGGTCGATGGCCTGATAGCCAGCGACGATGGCGCTAAACAAAATGATCAGGACAATGATGATCCCTGCCAGATCTTCGACGCGGCCCAAACCATAGGTAAAGGTCTGCGACGGCTTGCGGCGCGCCAGCATGAATGCGACCCACAATGGAATGGCGGTCGTGGCGTCTCCGATGTTGTGGATCGTGTCGGCCAGCAGCGCCACGCTGCCAGACAGCATCACAACAACAACCTGCAGCGCCGCTGTAACCGCCAGTATGACGAATGACCATTTGATGGCCCAGATGCCACGGTCAGTTGTGGCGATGGTCGCATCGATGACGCCGTGGGTATGACCATGCGGCCCTGTGCCATGACCGTGATCAGCGTGCGCGGCATGGCCGCTTGGTCCGAACCCAAACCAGTCAAGGATGCGTGCCCCCGTATGGTTCATAGATATTTCGCCAACTGCTTGAGTTCCGCCAGAGAGCTGCCGCTCGGTTCAGCGCTGTCGGTCAGGCAATGCTCGATGTGATCGTGGATCAGCTCGCGTTTCGCGCTGCTGATGGCGCTTTCGACCGCGTATAGTTGCTGCGCAAGATCAACGCAGGGGCGTTCCGCTTCGAACATGGCAATGACGGAAGCCAGGTGCCCTTGCGCGCGTTTCAGCCGCTTTAAAATGGCAGGGTGGGATGTGTGAATACCTTCGGACATACCGCCCGACTATCCCCCCTGGGAGGATAGAGTCAAGAGATCAACGACGACCGTCAGAGCGAAATGATGATAGCGTTCGCGCCGCTATTCAGCCGCCTCGGCATAATGTGCCGGCACGTAGTTGAGGATGGGGCCGAGCCAGCGCTCAACCTCTGCCAACGGCATCGCCTTCCGGCGCGCATAATCCTCGACCTGGTCGCGTTCGACCTTGGCGACGCCGAAATAGTAGCTTTCTGGATGCGCCAGATAGATGCCGGAGACCGACGAGCCCGGCCACATCGCATAGCTTTCGGTCAGGCTCACGCCTGCATTGCGCTCACCGTCGAGCAGCCGGAACAAAGTCGCCTTCTCGGTGTGATCCGGCTGCGCCGGATAGCCGGGCGCCGGACGGATGCCGCGATAGGGTTCGCCGATCAGCTCGTCCGGCGCCAGCGCTTCATCTGAAGCATAGCCCCAGAATTCCTTGCGCACCTTCTCATGCATCCGCTCGGCAAAGGCTTCGGCGAAGCGGTCTGCCAGCGCCTTGACCATGATCGACGAATAATCATCATTCGCTCGCTCGAACCGTTCGGCGATAGCCACCTCCTCGATGCCAGCGGTGACGATAAAGCCGCCGATGTAATCCGGCTTGCCGCACTCCGCTGGCGCGACGAAGTCCGCCAGTGCGACATTGGCCTTGCCGTCGCGCTTGGTCAGCTGCTGGCGCAAGGTAAAGAAGGTCGCCAGTTCCTGCGACCGCTTTTCGTCCGTGAACAGCCTGATGTCGTCGCCGACGGCATTGGCCGGCCAGAAACCGATGACGCCGCGCGGCGCGAACCATTTCTCGGCGATGATCCTCTTCAGCATCGCCTGCGCATCCTCGAACAGCTGGCGCGCGGCGGCGCCTTGCGCCTCGTCTTCGAGAATTTTGGGATAACGGCCCTTCAGTTCCCAGGTCTGGAAGAACGGCGTCCAATCGATGTAGCGCGCGAGTTCGGTGAGATCCCAGTTCTCGAATACCTTGACGCCGGTAAAGGACGGCTTCGGCGGCTCGTAGGCAGACCAGTCGATCCGGTGCGCATTAGCCCTCGCCTTGGCCAGCGGCAGCCGCTGCTTGTCGGATTCGGAGCGGGCATGCGCATCGGCGACCTTCTTGTATTCGGTGCGCACCGTGTCGACATAGCCGCCCTTGGTCTCGTTCGACAGCAAGGACGACACGACACCCACCGCCCGGCTGGCGTCGGTGACGTAGACCGTCTGGCCCTTGGTGTAGCGCGGGTGGATCTTCACCGCCGTGTGCACGCGGCTGGTCGTTGCGCCGCCGATCAGCAGCGGAATGTCGAAGCCTTCGCGCTCCATCTCGGCGGCCATATGCACCATTTCATCGAGGGATGGCGTGATCAGGCCGGACAGGCCGATGATGTCGACATTTTGGTCGCGCGCCGTCTGCAGGATTTTCGCTGCCGGCACCATGACGCCGAGATCGATGATCTCGTAATTGTTGCAGGCGAGCACGACGCCGACGATGTTCTTGCCGATGTCATGGACATCGCCCTTGACCGTCGCCATCAGGATCTTGCCCGCTGTCTGGCGTTCGCCATTGTCGATGCCGTTGGCGGCGTTGGCCAGCTTCTCGGCCTCCATATGCGGCAGCAGTCCGGCGACGGCCTGCTTCATCACCCGCGCCGATTTCACCACTTGCGGCAGGAACATCTTGCCCGCGCCGAACAGGTCGCCGACGACGTTCATGCCGGCCATCAGCGGGCCTTCGATGACATGCAGCGGCCGCTCGGCGGCAAGCCGCGCTTCCTCGGTGTCGGCGTCGATGAATTCGGTGATGCCGTTGACCAGTGCATGGCTGATCCGCTGTTCGACCGGCAGGTCGCGCCAGGCGAGATCGCGCTCCTTGGCTTCCTGGCCCGCCGTGCCTTTGAAGCGTTCGGCGATCTCCAGCATGCGTTCGGTGGCGGTGCCGCCGGCCCTGGGCATGCGGTTGAGCACGACATCCTCGCAGGCCTCGCGCAGTGCCGGCTCGATCGTATCGTAGACTGCGAGCTGGCCGGCATTGACGATGCCCATGTCCATGCCGCGCTGGATGGCATGGTAGAGGAACACGGCATGCATGGCCTCGCGCACCGGCTCGTTGCCGCGGAACGAGAAGGACAGGTTCGACACGCCGCCGGAAATGTGAACATGCGGCAGCGTCGCGGTGATCTCGCCGGCCGCCTCAATGAAGTCGACACCGTAATTGTCGTGCTCCTCGATGCCGGTGGCGATGGCGAAGACATTGGGATCGAAGACGATGTCCTCGGGCGGGAAGCCGGCCTGCTCGGTCAGGAGCTTGTAGGCGCGCGTGCAGATCTCGACCTTGCGCGCCTTGGTGTCGGCCTGGCCGTCCTCGTCGAAGGCCATGACGACCACCGCCGCGCCATAGGCGCGGACCAGCCTGGCATGATGCAGGAAGGCCTCTTCGCCCTCCTTCATCGAGATGGAGTTGACCAGCGGCTTGCCCTGCACGCATTTCAAGCCGGCTTCGATGATCTCCCATTTCGAACTGTCGACCATGACAGGAACGCGGGCGATGTCCGGCTCGGCTGCGATCAGATTGAGATATTCGACCATGGCCTTCTTCGAATCGATCAGACCCTCGTCCATGTTGATGTCGATGATCTGCGCGCCATTGGCGACCTGGTCGCGGGCGACGTCGAGTGCGGCGACATAGTCGCCCGCCGTGATCAGTTTTCGGAATTTGGCCGAGCCGGTGACATTGGTGCGCTCGCCGACATTGACGAAGGGGATCTCCTCGGTGAGCGTGAACGGCTCCAGCCCGGACAGGCGCATCTTCGGCGTGATGTCAGGAATGGCGCGCGGCGGATACTTCCGCACCGCCTCTGCGATGGCGCGGATGTGCTCCGGGGTCGAGCCGCAGCAGCCGCCGACGACATTGACCAGCCCTTCCCTGGCGAAATCCTCGATCTGCGCGGCCATGAATTCCGGGCTCTCGTCATACCTACCGAATTCGTTGGGCAGGCCGGCATTCGGATAGGCGCAGGTGAAGGTGTTGGCGACGCCTGATAGTTCGGCCAGATGCGCCCGCATCGCATTGGCGCCGAGCGCGCAATTGAGGCCGATGGTGAAAGGGTTGGCATGGCGCACCGAATGCCAGAAGGCGGTCGGCGTCTGGCCCGACAGCGTGCGGCCGGAGAGGTCCGTGATGGTGCCCGAAATCATCACCGGCAGGCGCACGCCCTTCTCGATGAAGATCTCTTCCGCTGCAAAGATCGCGGCCTTGGCGTTCAGCGTGTCGAAGATCGTCTCGATCAGGATGATGTCGGCGCCGCCGTCGATCAGGCCGCGCAACTGCTCACCATAGGCGAGGCGCAGATCGTCGAAGGTCGCGGCGCGGTAGCCGGGATTGTTGACGTCGGGCGACATCGACGCGGTGCGGTTGGTCGGCCCCAGCGCGCCGGCGACGAAACGGCGCTTGCCATCTTCCTGCTCGGCCCTCACCGCCGCGCGCCGCACCAGCCGCGCGCCATCGCGGTTCAGCGCGTAGACGGCATCCTCCATGCCGTAATCGGCCTGGGCGATCGAGGTCGAGGAGAAGGTGTTGGTTTCGAGGATGTCGGCGCCTGCGATGGCGTATTGATAATGGATCTCCTCGATCGCCTTCGGCTGCGTCAGGATCAAAAGATCGTTGTTGCCTTGCTGGTGGCAGGCGCAGCCGGCGAAGGCCTCGCCGCGAAACTGGTCCTCGTCAAAGCCGAGGCCCTGGATCTGCGTGCCCATAGCGCCGTCGAGGATGAGAATGCGCTCGCGTGCCGCCGCTGTCAGCGCGGCAAGCACTTCCGAGCCGTCCGGTTTTGCCGCGACGGGGCCGAACAATGCGTCCAGCGATGCAGAATTCTGCGGCATTTTTTATCCCTTTGGCGACAGGCCTTTCATGTCACATAAGGATATCTTTATGTCAATATACGGTAGATGCGCGCGATTGTCACCCACCTGTCTCGAAGGCAGGGTCTGTCGCGCCGGTTTTCCGACGGACCTACGCTCTGTCGAAGCTTGCCAGGAAGCGGGCGAAGACCGGGTTGAAACGATCCGGCGAATCCCAGAACGGCGCGTGGCCGGATTTGTCGAGCAGATGGGCCTTGCCTTCCCATAAATTGGAGAATTTCACAGCGGAGACGAAATCGGTGTTGACGAATGGCTCGTCGATGCCGTTCAGAACGGCGATCGGCGGCGTCTTGCCGGCCACGATCTCGCGCTGGTTCCGCCCGGTGCCGGCCGCGAACTTTTCGAACATCAGGCGCCGCGCCCTTCCATCGGTGCGCGCCACCGTGTCGATGAGAAACGGCTCGAACGGCTCGCCGCAGGTGCTGCGCGCATAGGCCTCGACATCCGCTTCAGTGAAGGTTTCCTGCCCGGCAAGGTGCATATGCGGGCTCGGCTTGAAGCCGTTGCCGACCTCCTCGGGCGAGACGGGCGGCGTGCCGGTGATCATCAGGCCAAGCAGGCCGGGAAAGCGGTCGATCATCTCAAGCCCGATATGGCCGCCGAGCGACCAGCCGAAGACGATGGCCTTGTCGATGCCGAGCAGCCCGAGCACTTCGGTCATGGCATCGGCATAGCCTTCCATGCTGTAGGAACGCTCCGGATCGATCGCATCGGCGGACGCTCCATGGCCGGGCAAGTCGGGAGCGATGAGGTGGTAGCGCTCGCCCAACGGGCTGTCCAACTGGTTGCGGAAAACGGCGCTGGAAGATGAATTGCCGTGGATCAGCATGACAGCGGCGCCTTCGCCACTGGTCTGGCGAACCGCGATCTTGCCGTGGCTGGTTTCAAGGGTCTTCTGCGAGATCGCCATTGTCCGCTCCGTCGGGGGAATTGCCCTGTTTTAATACAGTTGCGCGGCAAAGCGCCACGGCTTCCATACCTTTGCGGGAACCATCTTCCCGGCGAGGTTGCGTTGAAAAATCCTTTTCAAATAAGAACAATTATGCGTAGATTGTCAATTATCCAACTCCCGATGAACGGGAGGAAAACAGGGAACAGCACGATGAAGCCCAAATCCGCCGCAAGTCGAATCCGCCATATGCTGATGAGCACGACGCTGATCGGCATGTTTGCCGTATCAGCCGCCCCCGCCTTTGCCGACGTCGTCAAGATCGGCCTGCTTGCGCCGCTGACCGGCCCTGCCGCGGCGGACGGCCAGGAATTCCAGCGCGGCGTGCAGATGGCCATCGACGAGGCCAACGCAGCCGGCGGCGTTGCCGGGGAGACGTTCGAACTGGTGGTCGGCGACGTCAAGGATCAGTCCGCCGGCAACGTCACCAGCGCGGTCGAGCGCCTGCTTGGCGATCCGGGCGTGCACTTCATGCTGACCGGCTACGCCAGCCTGACCAATTTCGAGATCGACAACATGGCCGAGGCTGAGATGCCCTATATGCTCGCGGCCACCTCGCAGCAGACCCGGGACATCATCGCGCCGAGCCCCGATAAATACATGTGCTGCTGGTCGCTGACGCCTTCCTTCGACGCCTACAACACCGACGTCACCCTGTTCGTCGAGAAGCTCGCGGCCGACGGCAAGATCACCTTGCCGACCAAGAAGGTCGCCATCATCTCGTCCGACAACGCCTATTCGAAGACCATCTCCGAAGGCATGAAGAAGACCTTCAAGGAGAAGGGCTGGACCATCACCGTCGACGAGATCGTGCCGTTCGGCGAAGTGACCGACTGGCGTTCGATCCTCGCCAAGGTGCGCGAGAACGTTCCCGATGTCGTCATCAACACCGACTATCTGCCGGGCAATTCGGCTTCGTTCCTGAACCAGTTCCTCGAGCAGCCGACCAAGAGCCTCGTCTTCCTGCAATATGCGCCGAGCGTTCCGGAATTCGTCGAGCTGACCGGCAAGAAATCGGATGGCGTCATCTACAATCTGCTCGGCGGCGCGTTGACGACGCCGAAGAACCCGCGCGCCGACGAGGTGGCGGCCAAGTTCAAGGCAAAATACGGCGTCGAGAGCGGCACCTACGGCGTCGGCCTCTACGAAATGACCAATGTCTATTTCGATGCGGTCAAGAAGGTCGGCGGCGCATCCGACCATGCGGCGATCATGAAGGCGCTGTCGGAGACCGACAAGCAGGTCGCGGAAGGGCGGCTGAAATTCGATCCCGCCACCCACCTTGCCACGCAGGGCGACGACTATATTCCGATCACCTTCTTCCAGATCTGGGATGGCCAGCGCACGCTGATCTCGCCGGAGAAATACGCCACCGGCGCCTTCAAGCTCCAGCCCTGGATGAAGTAGGGAATGGCCCTGCTTGAACTGGACGACGTGTCGAAGGCCTTCGGTTCGCTGAAGGCCGTCGACGGCGTGTCGTTCAAGGTCGAGGCCGGCGAGATCTTCGGCATCGCCGGCCCGAACGGCAGCGGCAAGAGCACGCTGTTCAACATCATCACCGGCATACCGTTCGGCCCCGACCGGGGCCGGATCCGCTTTGACGGCATTGCCATAAACGGCAAATCGGGACACGCCATCGCGCGCCTCGGCCTCGCCCGCACGTTTCAGCGCGAGACCAGCTTCGACGGGCTGACCGTGTTCGAGAACGCGCTGATCGGCGCCAGTTACGGCAAGCAGGAAAAGACAGCGGCCACGGCCCGCAATGCCGCCGCCGAGGCGCTCGAGTTCGTCGGCCTGGGATCTCGGTCGTTCGGCCGGCTTGCCGGCGAATTGTCCGTGTTCGAGCGCAAATGCCTGATGCTTGCCACCGCGATCGCCATGCAGCCGCGCATGCTCTTGCTCGACGAGCCGGCATCGAGCCTGACCAAGCCCGAGATCGAGACGTCGATCGGCCTGATCCGCCGCACCGCCGAACGCGGCATCACCATCCTTCTGATCGAACACGTGCTGACCTTCCTGATGAGCCTTTCGCAACATCTGCTGGTGCTCAACAATGGCCGCGTCCTGGCCGCTGGCGACCCGGCCGGCGTGATCGCCGACCCGCGCGTCATCGAAGCCTATCTCGGCACGAGGAGATCGGCGGCGTGAACCCCATTCTCAGCGTCGAAGGCGTCACCGCCGGCTATGGCCGCGTCACCGTGCTGCACGATATCTCGCTGGAGGCCGGCCGTTTCGGCAATGTCGGCCTGTTCGGCCCCAACGGCCATGGCAAGACGACGCTGCTGCGCGCAGTCTCCGGGCTGCTGCAACCGAAGAGCGGCCGCATCGTGTTCGACGGGCAAGACATTGCCGGCCGCAGCGCACGCGCCATCGTCGGCGCCGGCCTGATCCATGTGCCGCAAGGCAACCGGCTGTTTCCCGATCTCTCGATCGCCGACTGCATGGCGCTCGGCGCCTATTCGCCAAGGGCCCGGCCGCATGAGGCGGAGAACCGCGAAAAGGTGATCAAGCTGTTTCCGAAACTGGCGGATCGCTGGCGCCAGCGCGTGCGCACGCTGTCGGGCGGCGAGCGCCAGATGGTGTCGATCGGCACGGCGCTGATGAGCCATCCGCGCCTGCTGATCCTGGACGAGCCGACGCTGGGGCTGGCGCCCAAGATCAAGGACGAACTCTGCGCCTCCGTCATGGACATTTCGCGCGGCGGCGTGCCGCTGATCGTCGTCGAGCAGGATATCGAATTCCTGCTGGAGCTGACGCAGCAACTCTACCTCGTCAACCATGGCGCGGTGGCGACCGAGATCAAGCCGGGCGAAAGCCTCGACCACGGCGAGATCATGTCGATGTATTTTGGCCATTAGGAAAATCCGAAGATGAGCGCATTGGCGGAAATCCTGTTCGGCGGCCTGTTCCAGGGCTCGCTCTACGCCATGATGGCGGTCGGGCTGGCTCTGGTGTGGACGACGATCGGCGTGTTCAATTTCAGCCATGGCGTGTTCATGATGCTGGGCGCCTACATCGCCTGGCAGCTGGTCGAACTCGGCCTGCCGGCGGCGGTCGCCTTTCCGATCGCCGTCGTCGTCATGGCCGGCGTCGGCTGGATCCTGCAGGCGAGCGTCGTGCGGCCGCTGATCGGCCGACCCAACATCGTGCTGGTCGTCGTCATCACCACGCTGGCGGCCGGGTCGCTGATCGAGAACGGCGCGCTGACCATCTGGGGACCGCGCTCGAAACAGATCCCGGCGCTGATCGCCGGCAACGCCACCATCGGGGGCGTCGGCGTCTCCCTGCACCAGATCGCCATCATCGTCATCACGCCGCTGATCCTGGCCGCACTTTGGATGTTCCTCAACCGCACGCGGCTGGGACTGGCGCTGCGCGCCGTGGCACAGAACGAAGATGCCAGCCACCTTGTCGGGCTGAACGTCACCGCGCTCTATGGGCTGGCCTTCGCCATTGCCGCTTCGCTGGCCGGGCTCGCCGGCATCTTCATGGGCGGCTACCGTTTCATGTCGCCGGTGATGGGCAGCGACCCGCTGCTCAAGGCGCTGATCGTCGTCGTTTTCGGCGGCATATCGAGCATATCGGGTCCGATCTTCGCCGCCTATCTGATCGGCTTCTTCGAGGCAGCCTGCAGCTATTATTTCGGCTTGTACTGGACGCCGGCACTGCTGTTCGGCGTGCTCATCCTGACCCTTATGGTGCGCCCCGAGGGCATCTTTGCCAGCCGCTCCCGAGGCCTAGCATGACCGACACGACATCGCTGATCGCGCCTGGCCACGCCGAGGCGGCAACCCCGATCGCTCCAGGCCGCACGCCGTGGAAGCAGGAGGCCATCGGCTTCGTGCTCGGCTTCGCCCTGCTGGCGCTGCTGCCGCTGATCTTCGGTGACACCTATGCCCGCCACATCCTGATCATGGCCTTCATCTATGCGATCGTCGCCTCGAACTGGGACCTCAGCCTCGGTTATGGCGGCGTCTTCAATTTCGGCCATCTGGCGCTGTTCGGCATCGGCGTCTATGCCTACAGCCTGCTGACCAAGCTGGCCGAATTCGACCCGTGGATCGCGCTGTTTGCCAGCGGTGTCATCGCAACCCTGGCGGCGATCCTGGTGACCATCCCGATCCTGCGGCTGAAGGGCATCTACATCATCCTGGTCACTTTCGGCTTCGCGCAACTGGTGATGCAGGTGATCATCAGCCAGTCGGCCATCACCGGCGGCACGCAAGGGCTGGTGCGCATTCCCGGACTTTATATCTTCGACCACAACATGGTCCGCGACGGCAAGTTCGCCTATTTCTACATCGCGCTGGCACTGCTGGTGGCAAGTACGCTGTTCCTGCGCGTGTTCGTGCGCTCACGCGCCGGGGCCAGTATCGTCGCCTTGCGCGACAATGAGGAATACGCCATCAGCCGCGGCGTCTCGATCGTGCGCCAGCGCATGCTGACGCTTGCCGCGAGCGCCTTCTTCACCGGCATCGCCGGCGCCTTTTACGCCGCCTACCAGCGCAATGCCTCGATCGACGTCTTCGGCATGAGCCTCGCGACCATCATCCTGTCGACGGTGCTGCTTGGCGGCACCAGCACCATCTACGGCGCCATCGTCGCCTCCTTCGTGCTGACGATCTTCGCCGAATGGATGGCCGATTTCGGCGCGTGGCGGCCGATGATCACGGCGGTGCTGATCATCGGCGTCATGCTGGCCTACCCGAGCGGCCTGGTCGGCATGATCAAGGCTTCATGGGGCGCCGTCGCCGGACGCCTGAAGCGCCCGGGCTGATCGGCTCGGAATAGCGGCTCCGCCTCAGCGGATGCCGCACCAGTCGATGACCGAAGCGGCGATCACCTTGGCGGTCTCGACCACCGATTCGACCTCGACATATTCGTCGGAACCGTGAAACCCGTCGCCTGACGGCCCGAAGATGACACCGTCGACGCCGGCGCCGGCATAGTGCGCGGCATCGCACACGGCGACGAAGCCGCGCGCCTGCGGCGCCTTGCCGACCATGGCCTTGCGCTTCATCAGCGATGTCACCAGCGGATGATCGACCGGCGTGTTCATCGGCGGGAAATACAGCCCGCCGAGCTCCCATTGGATCGCAGGCGGGTTGTCGCGCAGCCACGCATCGGTCTGGGCGAAATGGTGGACGAACGTCTCGAAATCGCGGCGGTAGTCGGCCGAGTTCTCATCGGGCAGGAATTTCATGTCGAGATCGAGCACCGCGACGTCGGGAATGATGGCCGGGTTGGTCATGACGATCGGCAGGCCGTGCTGGCCAAGGCCGGTTCCGCCATGCATGACGCCGATGTTGATCGTGTTCATGCCGAGCGGCAGCAGCGGATGCGATTTCGCCCGCGTCCGATCCAGCTCATACTGGCGCACGGCGGCGATGAAGCGGGCGGCGATCTCAATGGCGTTGACGCCCGGCTCGAGCCGGTCCTTGTCGTGGCGCTGCGGATAGATCTCGTTGTAGCGCAGCGCCGAATGGGCGTTGCGCCCGCGGATCGTCACCCGCGCCCATTCGAGCCCGCCTTCGACCGGCAGGACATCGCCCCAGGTTGGTTCGGCGACCAGCACCGCCTTGGCGAGCTTGCCCTTCTTCACCGCGTCCATGGCGCCGAAGCCGCCGGCTTCCTCGTCGACGACCGAGTGGATGGCGAGCCGGCCCTGCAACGTGATGCCCGCCTTGCGGATCGCGCGCGCGGCGGCGATGCAAGCGGCGACGCCGCCCTTCATGTCGACCGCGCCACGGCCATAGAGGCGGCCATTGGTGATCTCGCCGCCGAACGGATCGACCGACCAGTCCTTCATCGCCCCGACCGGCACCACGTCGATATGGCCGCACAGGATCAGGCTGCGGTCCTCGTCTCCCGCCCATTCGCCGACCAGATTGGGTCGGCCGGGCAAGGCATCCCATTGCTCGGTCTTGAAACCGTCCTGCTTGAGGATCGGTTCAAGCAGCGCCTGGACATCCGCCTCGCGGTTGATCGCCGGGTTGGGCTCGAATTTGGGATTGACCGAAGGGATGCGAACCATGTCGCGGGTCAGCCCGATCAACCAGTCGCGATCGGTCTCGATCTCAGCCTGCACGGCATCGATAGTGGTCTGGTTGTCGGGCATCGTCGCTTCCTTCTCTGCGTCGCGGCGCTTTGCATCGCTGCACTGGGCGCAACGACACTATTTCCTTGTGGTTTTGGTTTTGGCGGCGTCGTCGGCCGATGACGACAGGACGGTATCGAGCGTGACCGCATTGGCACTGCGGATCTTCTCGATGTCCTCGATGCGCTTGCGCACCCCGGCGCCGTGGCCTTCCAGCGCGTGGGCGAACACGGTTTCCATCTGGGCAACGGCCGTCGCCAGCGTGTCGAACGGCGAGTTGGCGTCGATCGCGGCAACCATGGTCAGGTCCGCTATGTCAGATATCGGCGACAGCCAGACATCGGTGAACAGCAGGATGGAGACGCCGCGCTCCTTGGCCTGCTGGGCAAAGCTCACCACGTCCGACTGATAGCGCCGGTAGTCGAACACGACGAGGAGGTCGCGCTTGCCAAGGTCGATCAACAGGTCGAAATCGGCGGGGCTCAACGAACCGATGTCGCGCACGCCGGAGCGGAACTGCAGGAGGTAGCCGGCCAGCATGGAGGCGATATGCCGGCTGAACCGGCCGCCCAGCAGCACGACCTGGCCCTTGCTCTCGAGCAGCATGTTGACGGCGCGCGTGTAGGCCTGCACCGGCACTGCCGTGCGCGTGCGCTCCAGGCTGTCGGAAACCGAATGGAAATAGGCAAGTGCGGTGCCTTCGCTGGAGCCGCCCGGACGCTTGGCCTCCATCATCAAAAGCGGCGAATGCAGCCTGGATTCGACTTCGGTGAGCAGGCGTGCCTGGAAATCGGCAAAGCCGACATAGCCAAGCTTGCTCATCAGCCGCGTCACGCTCGGGTCGCTGACGCCGGCGCGCCGTGCCAGCCGGGTCGCGGTGCCCAGCCCCGACATCGGATAATCAGCGAGCAGGACCTGGACGATCTTCTCTTCCGCGGAGGTGAACGCCACGGTCGTATTGGCCAGTTCTTCGCGGATCGACATTGTCATCGCCCATCGCCGACGGAAAGACGATTATCTTACAATTTCATACATGTTTGTCAAATTTGGAACTTCTCTTACAGAGCAATCGAGAGTTCGGCATGACTTGCTATCCCATGGCAGCCAAGCCAATCGTGCAACACATCCACGTAGGCTCGAACGAGGGCTGGCGTCTATTTGAAGCTGGCGATGGGCAGGAACTTGACCGCGGAACCGGTGAAGCGCCGGTGATCGGAGGTCTGTCCTCGCGGCTGGAATCCATCGAGGTAGATGTGCTCCGGCGCTGTGCGGATGAGATTGGCGGCAATGACGGGCGCCGCCGCAGTGCTAGCTTCGCCGGCGATGCCACGATCTGTCTCAATCGGCCGGGACAACGCTGCCGGCACGATGACCGCGGTGGCTTCGGGATCGAGATTTGGCTGGACACGGTCGGCCTTCGGGCTGGTCCTGACGCGATCTTCGGGCTTCGATTGGGCAACCGAGACCCGCTGGCCGGCCAACCCATTGTGGCCGTCATCGGCGCGGTTCAAGGCCAGCAATGCAGCGACCGCATCGCCTGATTTGTCTGCTTCAAGCTGGCGCGTCGGGCTTTCCGGTCGCCATGTCGGCAACGGGATGTTGAACGCCACCATGTCCGGCGCGCCGCCCGCGGGACCGGCCGACTTGCCCGAGGGAATTTCAGCATCGGTTGCTGTTGGATTGGCCAGTTCGGCCCGCGCGGTGGAAGCGTTGGCTGCTGCAAGCGGCGCGAGTTGCGGGGTCGGAATGCTGGTCGTGGACCCGCTGCGCGGGGCGAAGGCTGGCAGCGGCACCGAGCCCGGCGCCATGGCCATGACGATCGCTTCAGGCGTCTTCCCTTCCGGTCCAATCGGCGATTCTTCGGCCCTATCGACGGAAGCCATCTGGATGTCGGCGCGCTGGGCATCCTGCGGCGGCACGATTGCGATGCCGGCGGGCCTGGGTTCAACGGACTTGGCCGGCTTGCGTGGCGCCGGCACCGCTTCGGCGACATCATCGGTCTCGTCCGCACCGCGGCCACCCAAAAGCGTCGCCAGCAGGCGGCGCGCCGGCCTGCGTTGGCCGCCGTCGGCACTTGCCAGGTCGATGTTGGGCGTGCCGGCGCCCTTGCGCGATTTGTAGGCGGCAAACGCCTGCCCATAACCGGGCAGCGGTTTGCCGTCGCTCGGCACATGCAAGGTGTTGCCGTTCGGGAATACCCTTGCGAGTTCCTGGCGGCTGATGCCCGGCCAATGCCGCACATTGCCGACATCCATATGTATGAAAGGCGAGCCCGAGGTAGGGTAATAGCCTACGCCGCCGCCCTGCATCTTCAGGCCGATGTCGCGCAGCTTCTTCAGCGGCACATCCGGCAGGAAGAAGTCCATCGCACGGCCAACCATGTGTTGGCTTTCCCGAGCCACGCCCTTCGAGCGGCTGCGCAGCATGGCGTTCGTCGCTGGCGACCGATAGGCGCTGACCACGTGGATATAGGCTCTCGAGCCGCTGGCGCGATAGGCCTGCCAGACAAGATCGAGCAGGCGCGGATCCATCTTCGTCGGTTCGTTGCGACGCCAGTCGCGCAGCATGAGATTGATCTTCTTCAATCCCGCCGGATCATAGCGCCCATTGCGCTTGAAGACGATTTCAGCCTTCTCGCCCGTATGGAGATGTTGAATCTTCAAAGCACGCGTCTCCGCGAACGCGCCGGTGACACACAGGCAAAGGAACGCTGCGATGATGGCAGGCAGTGTCCAAAGACGGGAAGCACGGGGGGCGTTTTGCACGTTTTCGCTCACGTTCATGCCTTGCACGTTCTTGTTTCGGGCGATTTCAGGTTCCGCCCAGATGAAGAGCCTTTCAGCCCTCTTCCTGACAAGCATGGACTTGACCGACGCAGACAGGCGTCCATGCCACAACACGTCATGTTGATGAACAGCATCTTGGTTAACGAATCGTGTCGCTTCCGAGAACGCGTTTCGGCTGGAGTTGCCTGTGGCAGCCATTTTCTGGAGCAATGCACGGCTGATGAGGTCCGCCAGCACGACGGCCGCGCCGTTCCCATGTAGCCGCCTCGCCCTCGCAAATGCAGAGAACGAATGTGCGGCAACAAGGATGTTGGAAACTGGTGCTGCGAGAGAGGATTGAACTCTCGACCTCTCCCTTACCAAGGGAGTGCTCTACCACTGAGCTACCGCAGCCGCTGATGGCGGGGCTTCTGCCATATCGAACCGGCAAGCGCAAGGCCAAGCGCAACGCTTCTGTGAAAGCCTTTGCCGGATAGCTTTTTAAGACATGGCAGTGCCACAATGTTGGCTATCCCTGAACAGCAAGCTGGTGGGTCGCCGGCGGCGACGGGGCGATGGACGACAAGGCAATTCCAGTGAAAAAGGATGGTCCACCGAAAAACAGCGCAACAATCCGCAAGGATCGGCTGGCCGAGCAATTGCGCGCCAATCTGCAGAAGCGCAAGGCGCAGTCACGCTCGCGGCGCACCGGCGATGCCGACGAGCGGCCGGACGGGCTCGCTGCATCGAAGGAAATACAAAAAGATTAACTCAAATCGGCCACTCTTGGCCCGGGGTGGGCGAAATCCCATTTCTTGAACCAGCGTAATTCTTGAACCAGATTGGCCAATGGTCTAGACGGGCCGCTACTCAAACGATTGAACCGGCCCTTTTTGGCCGAGAGGGACGTTCTTCCATGGATCGCATCAGAATTGTCGGGGGCAACAAGCTCTCCGGAAGCATTCCGATCTCGGGCGCGAAAAACGCGGCGCTGCCTTTGATGATCGCCTCGCTTTTGACCGACGACACGCTGACGCTGGAAAACGTGCCGCATCTGGCCGATGTCGAGCAACTGATCCGCATCCTGGGCAACCACGGCGTCGATTATTCGGTCAATGGCCGCCGCGAGAAGCAGAATGAGGGCTATTCGCGCACCATCAACTTCTCCGCGCGCAACATCGTCGACACCACAGCGCCCTACGAACTGGTGTCGAAGATGCGCGCCTCGTTCTGGGTGATCGGCCCGCTGCTGGCCCGCATGGGCGAAGCCAAAGTGTCGCTGCCGGGCGGTTGCGCCATCGGCACGCGGCCGGTCGATCTGTTCCTCGAGGGCCTGCAGGCGCTGGGCGCCGATATCGACGTCGACACCGGCTATGTCATCGCCAAGACAAGGAATGGCCGGCTTGTCGGCAACCGCTACATCTTCCCGAAAGTCTCGGTCGGCGCCACCCATGTGCTGATGATGGCCGCGGCGCTCGCCAAGGGCGAGACGGTGCTGGAAAATGCGGCTTGCGAGCCCGAGATCGTCAACCTCGCCGAGTGCCTCAACGCCATGGGCGCGAAGATTTCCGGCGCCGGCACGCCAACCATCACCATCGACGGCGTCGAATCGCTGTCGGGTGCGCGCGTGCGCGTCATCCCCGACCGCATCGAGACCGGCACCTATGCCATGGCCGTCGCCATGACCGGCGGCGACGTCGTGCTCGAAGGCGCGCGGCCGGACCTGCTGCAGACGGCACTGGACGTGATCGCCCAGACGGGTGCGGAGATCACCCCGACCAATTCCGGCATTCGTGTGAGGCGCAACGGCGCCGGCATTTCGCCGGTCGACGTGACGACAGCGCCGTTTCCGGCCTTCCCGACCGATTTGCAGGCGCAGTTCATGGGCCTGATGACGATGGCCAAGGGCAAGTCGCGGATCACCGAGACGATCTTCGAGAACCGCTTCATGCATGTGCAGGAACTGGCGCGGCTCGGCGCTCATATCACGCTTTCGGGCCAGACGGCGATCGTCGACGGCGTGCCGAAACTGAAGGGCGCGCCGGTCATGGCGACCGATCTTCGCGCCTCGGTGTCGCTGGTCATCGCCGGCCTGGCGGCGGAAGGCGAGACCACGGTCAACCGCGTCTACCATCTCGACCGCGGCTTCGAGCGGCTGGAAGAAAAGCTGTCCAACTGCGGCGCGGTGATCGAACGGATTTCGGCGTAGCCCGCGACCTCGGCTCCTCTCCAGCAACGCAGGAGATTGGCGAGATCCTTCGCGGCAGCGTCCTTCTCCCCGTCACTATACGGGGAGAAGTGCCCGGCAGGGCGATGAGGGGCAGCGCAGACCTGCAGCTGTTGGTGCGGTTGCACCGATCGCCAAGACCGCCTAACAGAAGGCTGAACAATCAACCTTCAGGTGCGAAATCCGCATGACCGGCCTTAAGCTTATCGCGCTAGACGACCAGGACCTGAGCATCGTTTCGGCCCACGTCCAGGATGCCGTGCTGAAAGTCAGCGACCTCGAATTCCTGCCTGCGGCCAAGCGTTTCCTGCTGACCATGAACCGTTTCGTCTGGGAGGCAAAATCCGGCCTGTTTCGCCAGCACAATGAGCGACGGCAGGCCGTGCTGCATTTCGACCGCGTGCTCGGCGCCAAGACCAGCGGTATCGACCGCGACAAGCCTGCGGAAGTCCTGTCGCTGCTGGCGATCAGCTTCATCGAGATCAGCAAGCCGGCCGGCATCGTCGAGCTGATCTTCTCGGGCGGCGGTGCGATCATGCTCGACGTCGAATGCATCGAGGCCCGCCTTGCCGACATTGGCGGGGCGTGGGAAGCCACCTCGCGCCCCATCCACAAGGCCTGAGCGTCCGATGGCCATCACGCTTCGTCAGTCCGACGCCGATTTCGAGCAGCGTTTCGCCGCCTTCCTGTTGACCAAGCGGGAAGTGTCCGCCGACGTCGATGCAGCGGTGGGCGCCATCATCGCGCGCGTGCGCGCCGAGGGCGACGCGGCGCTGATCGACTATTCACGGAAATTCGATCGCGCCGATCTGGCTGGACTGGGCATCGCCGTTTCGAAGGACGACATCGCCCAGGCCTACAAGGCCGCCGACCCAAAGACGATCGAGGCGCTGGAATTCGCGCGCGACCGCATCCGCTCGCATCATGAGCGGCAGCGACCAAAGGATGACCGCTATACGGATGCCGCCGGCGTCGAGCTCGGCTGGCGCTGGACGGCGGTCGAGGCGGTTGGGCTCTATGTGCCGGGCGGCACGGCGAGCTATCCAAGCTCGGTGCTGATGAACGCCGTGCCGGCCAAGGTGGCCGGCGTCGAGCGCATCGTCATGGTCGTACCGGCGCCGGGCGGCATCATCAATCCGCTGGTGCTGGTGGCGGCCGACATATCAGGCGTGTCGGAAATCTACCGTGTCGGCGGCGCGCAGGCGATCGCCGCCCTTGCCTACGGCACCGAAACGATCAGGCCGGTCGCCAAGATTGTCGGCCCGGGCAATGCCTATGTCGCGGCGGCCAAGCGCCAGGTGTTCGGCGCCGTCGGCATCGACATGATCGCCGGGCCGTCGGAAGTGCTCGTCGTGGCCGACGGCAGCAACGATCCGGACTGGATCGCGGCCGACCTGCTGGCCCAGGCCGAGCACGATGCATCGGCGCAATCGGTCCTGGTCACCGACGATTCAGCCTTCGGCATCGCTGTCGAACAAGCCGTCGAGCGCCAGTTGCAGAGCCTGCCACGCGCCGAGACGGCGGCGGCGAGCTGGCGTGATTTTGGTGCGGTGATCCAGGTGTCGACCATCGACGCCGCGCTGCCGCTGGTCGACCGCATCGCCGCCGAACATGTCGAACTGGCCATCGACGACGCCGAGGGCTTCCTGTCGCGGATGCGCAACGCGGGTGCGGTCTTTCTCGGCCGCCACACGCCGGAAGCCATCGGCGACTATGTCGGCGGCTCCAACCATGTGCTGCCTACGGCGCGCTCGGCGCGCTTCTCGTCCGGTCTGTCGGTGCTCGATTTCGTCAAGCGCACGTCGATCCTCAAGCTTGGACCGGAACAGTTGCGGATCTTGGCGCCGGCGGCGATTGCGCTGGCCAAGGCGGAAGGCCTTGACGCGCATGGGCGCTCCGTCGCCATACGGTTGAACATGTAGGCGGCGATGTCTGGCCCCGATCAAACCCGCGCCAGGCTGATCGATGTCGAACTCGATGAATCGATCGGCCGGTCGACACCCGATGTCGAGCATGAACGCGCGGTGGCGATCTTCGACCTGATCGAGGAGAACAGTTTTCAGCCCGTCAATGACAGCGGCGACGGCCCTTACCGGCTGAAACTGTCGCTGGCCGAGCAGCGCCTGGTGTTTGCCGTGGCGCGCGAGGATGGCACCGCCGTCGTCACCCATATCCTGTCGCTGACGCCGCTCAGGCGCATCGTCAAGGATTATTATATGATCTGCGAAAGCTACTACGACGCCATCCGTTCCTCGACGCCGAGCCACATCGAGGCGATCGACATGGGCCGCCGCGGCCTGCACAATGAAGGTTCGCAGACGCTGATGGACCGGCTATCCGGCAAGATCGACATCGACTTCGATACGGCGCGCCGGCTGTTCACGCTTGTCTGCGTACTGCACTGGCGGGGCTAGCCCTGGCACCCGGCGCCCTGCCCCGTTCGATCCTGTTCCTGTGCGGCATGAATGCCGTGCGCTCGCCAATGGCGGAGCAACTGGCGCGCCGCATGCTGCCGGCCACCGTCTTTGTCGCTTCGGCAGGCGTTCGCGCCGGCGAGCGCGATCCATTCGTCGATGCGGTGCTTGCCGAAGACGGTCTCACGCTGGGCGGGCGTCACCCAAGGACGATGGACGATCTCGAGGACGACTATTTCGACCTCATCGTCACGCTGGCGCCGGAAGCGCACCACGCCGCACTTGAACTCACCCGCTCGCTCGCTGTCGAGGTCGAATACTGGCCGACGCCGGACCCGACCGACGCCAGCGGCACCCGCGAACAGATCATGGCTAGTTATCGCGACGTGCGCGAGCGGCTGAAGGTGCGCATAGGCCGACGTTTTCTGCTTCCAGGAGCAAAAAACGCGACGGATTAAGCGTGTTCACAAGCGGACGATTATCATATAGGTTCCGCCGAAATTCCGGCCAGGGTGCTGGAACTACCATCCAAGCAAAGGTATCGAATGCCGAAGGAAGAAGTCCTCGAGTTTCCGGGTGTCGTGACGGAATTGTTGCCGAACGCGATGTTCCGGGTAAAGCTCGAAAACGAACACGAAATCATCGCCCATACGGCCGGCCGCATGCGCAAGAACCGCATCCGCGTGCTGACCGGCGACAAGGTTCTGGTCGAGATGACGCCATACGACCTGACCAAGGGCCGCATCACCTATCGTTTCAAGTAAGCAAAGCCCGACTGGTCCGCGATGAGCATTTTGCAGAAGCTGGTGCTTGCCTCGGGTTCGCCGCGCCGGATCGAGCTTTTGCAGCAGGCCGGCATCGAGCCGGACCGCGTGCTGCCGGCCGATGTCGACGAAACGCCGCTGCGTGCCGAGCATCCGCGCTCGCTGGCCAAACGGCTGTCGAGGGAAAAGGCCGAGAAGGCGTTCGCCTCGCTGCAGACCGAAGCCGACTACGCGCCGGGTTTCGTGCTGGCCGCCGACACGGTGGTTGCCGTCGGGCGGCGCATCCTGCCCAAGGCGGAAACCCTCGACGACGCTGCCAACTGCCTCGGGCTGTTGTCGGGCCGTTCGCACCGGGTCTATTCCGGCATCTGCCTGATCACCCCGGGTGGCAAGCTGCGCCAACGGCTGGTCGAGACGCGGGTGCGTTTCAAGCGGCTGCCGCGCGAAGAGATTGACGCCTATGTCGCCTCGGGCGAATGGCGCGGCAAAGCGGGTGGTTACGCGGTCCAGGGCCTCGCCGGCGCCTTCGTCGTCAAGCTGGTCGGCTCCTACACCAACGTCGTTGGCCTGCCGCTCTATGAGACCGTCGCGCTGTTGAGCGGCGAAGGCTTCAAGGTGCATGGCGGCTGGCTGGCGGGACCCCGGCTGTGAATTCCGATCCCAAAGTCACGCCCTTGCGCCCGAAGCGCCCCTGCCCCGAATGCGGCAAGCCCTCGGCGCGCGACACCTTTCCGTTCTGCTCGACACGCTGCAAGGACATCGACCTCAACCGCTGGCTGAAGGGCGCTTACGTCATCAAGGCTCGCGACGACGAGGAAGAAACGGACCCCGACGATTCGAAATGAGCCGGGCGCCGCCGATCAGGCGGCGGCCTCGCTCTTGCGGTTCGTCCGCGCCCAGGCCGGCAGCCAGTCACCGTGGGCGGCCAGGAGATCATCGACCAGGGACCAGATCTGGTCGAGATCGAGTTCGGCCGCGGTATGCGGGTCCATCATCGCCGCGTGGTAGATGTGCTCGCGGTTTTCCGTCATCAGCGCCCGCACCGTCAGTTCCTGCACGTTGATGTTGGTGCGCATCAGCGCGGTCAATTGCGGCGGCAGCTCGCCGATATAGGTCGGCTGGATGCCTGAGGCATCTACCAGGCACGGCACTTCGGCGGCGCAATCGCGGGGCAGCGAGGTGATGCAGCCATTGTTGCGGACATTGCCGTAGATCACTGACGGCTCGCCGGTCCAGACCGAATTCATGATCGACGAGGCATATTCCTTGGACTGCTCGACTTCGATGCGATCGGCCGAGCGATAGGCCTCAGCCTGTCCCTTCCAGCGCTCGATCTGTTCGATGCAGCGCTTGGGATACTCATCCAGCGGGATGCCGTACTTCTCGATCAGGTCGGGGCGCCCTTCCTTGATGAAATAGGGCGTGTATTCGGCGAAATGTTCCGAGCTCTCGGTGACGAAATAGCCGAGCCGGGTCAGCATCTCGTAGCGCACCTTGTTGGGGCAGCGCGGGTTCCAGCCGGGCTTGGGCGCGCGGCCTTCGCGATAGGCGCGCACGAGATCTGGGTAGAGGTTGCGGTAGGAACCGTCCGGCTGGCGATGCTCGAACTTCAGGTAGAACGCCATGTGGTTGATGCCGGCCGAGCGATAGCGGATGTCTTCGTAGGGAATGTCGAGGTCTTCAGCCAGTTCCATGGCCGTGCCTTGCACCGAATGGCAGAGGCCGACCTGCCTGATGTCGGGATATTTCTCCGATATCGCCCAGGTGTTGATCGCCATCGGGTTGACATATTGCAGCATGATCGCCTGCGGGCAGACGGCGAGCATATCTTCACACACCTTCCACAGATGCGGCACGGTCCGGAGGCCCCGCATGATGCCGCCCACCCCCAGCGTGTCGGCGATCGTCTGGCGCAGGCGGTATTTCTTCGGCACCTCGAAGTCGGTGACCGTGCAGGGCTCATAGCCGCCGATCTGGAAGGCGACGACGACGAAATCGGCGTCGGCCAGCGCCTTGCGCTGGTCCGAATGGGTCTCGGTCTTCGCCTTGACGCCGAGCGTCGCGATCAGCTTGTTGACGACGATGGCGCTCTCTTCCAGCCGCTGCGGATTGATGTCCATCAGCGCGATCGTCGCGCCCGAAAGCGACGGGCGCTGCAGCACGTCGCCGACAATGTTCTTCATGAACACCGTCGAGCCGGCGCCGATGAACGTGATCTTGGGATTCCTTGCCATGCTAACCTCCGGCATATGTTCAGGCCACGTCGAAAGCGGCCCTGACGAGCCGTTCGGTGTAGGCGGTCTTGGGATTGGACAGGACGTCGTCGACGGGGCCCTGCTCGACGATCTTGCCGTTCTGCATGACGATCACGCGATGGCACAGGGCGCGCACCACCTTGAGGTCGTGCGAGATGAAGAGGTAGCTGAGGCCGCGCTCGTCCTGCAGCTTGCGCAGGAGGTCGATGATCTGCGCCTGGACGGAGAGGTCGAGCGCCGATGTCGGCTCGTCGAGCAGGATGAATTCGGGTTCGAGCGCGATGGCGCGGGCGATGGCGATGCGCTGCCGCTGGCCGCCGGAGAATTCATGCGGAAACCGCGACAGTATATCGCCCGGCATGCCGGCGCTGACCAGCGCGTCGCGCACCCGTTCGACCCGCTCGCGCCGCGTCGCCCCTATGCTGTTGACAATCAGCCCTTCCTCGATGATCTGGCCGATCGTCATGCGCGGGTTGAGCGAGGAAAACGGATCCTGGAAGACGATCTGCATGCGCGAGCGCAGCGGCCGCATCTCGGCACGCGACAGGCCATGGATCGGCTTGCCGTCGAAATGGATCTCGCCGCGCTTGGCGTCGATCAAGCGGAGCAAGGCCTGGCCGAAGGTGGTCTTGCCGGAGCCGGATTCGCCGACCAGCCCCAGCGTCTCATGGCGACAGAGTTTCAGGCCGAGATCGTCGACGGCGACCAGTTCTCGCCAGTCCGGCTTCAGGAAGGTGCCGTGGCGCAGCATGAATGAGACGTGCACGCCGCTCGCCTCGAGGATGGTGCCGCAGCCCTCCGGAAGGGGTTTCGGCTGCCCATGCGGCTCTGAAGCCAGCAGCCGTCTCGTATAGGGGTGCTGTGGGTTGGCGAACAGCCGTTCGGTGACGTTGTGCTCGCACATTTCGCCATGCTGCATGACATAGACGTAGTCGGAGAACTGGCGCACCACGGTCAGGTCGTGGGTGATCAGGATCACCGCCATACGCAGCTCTTTCTGCAGGCTGCGGATCAGGTTCAGGATCTGCGCCTGGACGGTGACATCGAGCGCTGTGGTCGGCTCATCGGCGATCAGCACATCGGGATTGTTGGCCAGCGCCATGGCGATCATCACCCGCTGACGTTGCCCGCCCGATAGCTGGTGCGGGTATTGCTTGAGCCGCGCGGCGGGATCGGGAATCTGCACATGCTGCAGAAGTTCCAGTGCGCGCGCCCAGGCCTGCTTGCGGCTGACTTTGCGATGCACCCGGATCGCCTCGACGATCTGGCTGCCGACCGCATAGATCGGGTTGAGCGAGCTCATCGGCTCCTGGAAGATCATCGAGATGCGGTTGCCGCGCAGCTTGCGCCGGGCGCTCTCGGGAAATTTCAGGATGTTTTGCCCGTCATAGCAGACGCTCGATCCGGGGGACACGGTGGCGCGCCGCGACAGAAGGCCCATGACGGTGCGCGCCGTCACCGACTTGCCCGAACCGGATTCGCCGACGATGGCGATCGTCTCGCCGCGATAGAGCTGAAACGAGATGTCCTTGACCGCGTCGACGACGCCATGCTCGACCTTGAAGGCCACGGCGACGTTGCGAGCATCGATGATCGGCTGGCCCTGGCGTCCGTCATGGTCGTGACGGACGGTTGGTGCGAAGGATTCGGCGAGCGCGACGGTCATCTCAGCACCTCAATAAGGGTCGACGGCGTCACGCAGGCCGTCGCCCAGCGCGTTGAAGGCAAAGACGGTGACGAGCACGAAACCGACCGGCGACAGGATCCACGGATAGGTGCCGATGACGGAATAGGTCGCGGTGTCCTGCAGCATCAGGCCCCACGAGATCAGCGGCGGCTTGACGGCGAAGCCGAGGAAACCGAGGAAGGATTCGAGCAGCACCACGGTCGGGATCGCCAGCGTCACGGCGACGATCACGTGGCTCATCACATTGGGGAAGATGTGCTGCATGATGATGCGCCGGTCGGTGGCGCCGACCGCCATAGCGGCGCGCACATACTCGATCCGCGCCAGCGCCAGCGTCTTGCCGCGCACCTCGCGCGACATCTGCGCCCAGCCCAAGGCCGACATGACGATGATGACGAAAGCCAGGAAGACGTTGGTGGGAGCGGTGACCGGGATCAGCGTCGTCAGCGCCAGATAGAGCGGCAGCTGCGGGAAGGCGAGCACCAGTTCGACGAAGCGCTGCATCCAGACATCGAACCTGCCGCCAAAATAGCCGGAGACCATGCCGACGGTGGTGCCGATGACGGTGATGATGAAGACGACCGTCAGCGCGATCATCAGCGAGACGCGCGAGCCGTGGATGGCGCGCGACAGCACGTCACGGCCGAACTTGTCGGTGCCCAGGAAATGCACCGGCTGGCCGTCCAGCGAGCCGAACAGATGCCGGTCCGCCGGCAGCAGCCCGAACAGCTTGTAGGGCGCGCCATGCACGAAGAAACCAAGCAGCCTTGGATGGTCGTAGTCGGGACCGACGACGGGCTGGAAAGTGACCGGATCGAGGTCCGCCGAATCGGCCAGCGCATAGACCCTCGGCCGTGCGGTGAAACCGCCGTCTCTGTCATGGAAAACAGGCACCTGCGGCGGAGCGAAGCCGACATCCGTGACCTTCGGGTCCATTGGCGCGATGAACTCGGCGAACACGGCCATCAACAGCAGCAGCACGACGAGCCAGAGCCCGGCCATGCCGGTCCAGGAGCGCTTCAGCCGGCGCCAGACAAGCGCGATATAGCTTTCGTTGCCGCGCGCCGGTTTGGCGACGATGGGACCTTCGGCCGGCAGCGGTGGAGGGGATGGATCGCGCGCCAGCATCTCAGCGCTCCCCGAACTGGCGCACGCGCGGATCGAGCAGGACGAGCAGCATGTCGGCGATGATGTTGCCGACGATCAGCGTCGCCGACAGCACCATCATGAAGGTGGCGGTGACATAGACGTCGCCGACAGCCATGGAGCCGACGATCGCCGGGCCGACCGTCGGCAGCGCGAAGATGATCGCGGTCTCGATCTCGCCGGTCAGCATATAGGGCAGCACCACACCCTGATACATGATGAGCGGATGCAGCGCGTTGGGCACGGCGTGGCGCATGACGACGGCGGCACCCGTCAGCCCCTTGGCCCTGGCCGTCTCGACATATTGCGCGTTCAGCGTATCGAGCAGATTGCCGCGCATGACGCGCATATTGTAGGCGAGGCCGCCGAAAGTCGCGATCGCCACCACCGGCCAGACATGCTTGACCAGGTCGACGAATTTGGCCCACGACCACGGCGCGCCACCATATTGCGGCGAGAAGAATGAGCCGATCTCCGACACGTTGAACTGGAACACCAGGAGATAGACGATGATCAGCGCCATCAGGAAGCGCGGCACCGTCATGCCGAGAAAAGAGATGGCCGACAGTGTCGAGTCGATCCAGGTGTATTGCCTTGTCGCCGCCCATATGCCGAATGTGATGCCCAGCACCGAGGCCAGCAGATGGCAGACCAGCGCCAGGAGGAGCGTGCGCGGCAGGCGCTCTCCGACCACGTCGGCGACCGGTTTGTTGTAGTACAGGCTGTAGCCGAAATCGCCGCGGGTGACGATGCCACCGATCCAGTTGAGATACTGGAGAGGCAGCGGCTTATCGAGACCATGCTCGATGCGATAGGCCTTTGCCTGCGCGTCGGCCTCGGCGAAGGAGGCTCCACCCTGGTTGATCGCCTGCGAGCGGATGTAGTCGGCATAATCGCCCGGCGGCGCCTGGATGATGGCAAAGGTGGCCAGGCTCAAAATGGCGAGGACCGGGATTGCCGACGCTATGCGCGTGAGCAGGAATCGCAGCATGGACGGTTCGTTTCCTTGTCTCGCCGATCGCGCCCTTGGTTGCGTCCGGAGGTTGGTTTGTCCGGACGCGCCAGCGGCGCGGCCGGAGGTCTCTCGGTCAGGGAGGTAAACCTAATTCATCGGCCCCTTCTCTCCGGGTTTGCCGGGCAACTCCTCGGGGAACAATTCGTATTTCGCCTGCTTGTCGGCCGCGACAAAGACCCGTTCGCGGATGATCGAATCCTCGGCCCAGTTGAACATGAAGATCGGCGTGCCCTGCGGAATGTTCGAGAAGCGCTTGTTGACGATCAGCGCGCCGGGATATTCCGTCAGGCCGACATTGTAGACGTGCTCCGTCGAGATCTTCTGGAATTGTTTCATCAGGCTGGCACGCTGGTCGTTGTCCTGCGTCGAGACGAACTTGTTGACGATATCGACGAGATCCTTTTCGAACGGCATCACATCGACCTCGCCGTTCTCCGGCGCCCGATGGTCCCAGCTGGTGCGCGGGCCGACCGGGGCAAGCTGCACGGTGTTCTGCACCACCGACGTCAGTTCCTGTTCGTTGCGCCGGACCAGCCAATCGAAGCGGCCCGAATATTGGGAAGCGTCGCGCTGGGTGCCGTTGAGGCCATTGAGCACGACCCGAAGCCCGAGCTTTTCCATCTGGGCGACGACGCCTTCGGCAAGGCTCTTGTCGGTCGTGTAGTCGTTGTTGACCAGCATCACGATCTCGACATTCTTGCCGCCGGCGGTACCGGAAGGGAAATTCACGAAGCCGTCGCCATCCGTATCCTTGAGGCCGGCCTTGGCGAGTTCCGCCTTGGCGCCCTCGAGGTCGAAGGGGTAGTAGACCGTCGAAGCGCGGTCGTAGAAGCTGGTTCCTGACGACAGGCCGCCGGGATAGATGGCGGTGAACGGCCCCTTGACCAGCGAGTCACCGAGCGCCTTGCGGTCGAGCGCCATGGTGACGGCCTTGCGGAAATCCTCGTTGCGGTTCAGCTCGCGGATCGCCTGGCCGCGTTCGTCCGGATTGCCCCAGCCATTCGCGGAAAAATTAAATCGCAGATTGTAGCCGATGAGCCGCGGGCCGAAAGCAAGACGGGCCGGTGCGTTCGCCTCTGCCGCACGCTTCAGCGAGGCGACGAAGTTTTCCGGCTGCTCCAGATTGGAAAAATCGGCCGCGCCGGCCACCGCCTGGACGTCGCGATCGGCCCAGGTCGACAGCTTGTAGTGCAGTTCGTTGAGATAGGGCAGCTGGTTACCCTTCTCGTCGACCTTCCAGTAATAGGGATTGCGGCGCATGACGATGATGTCGTCCGGCCGGTATTCGACCGGGACCCAGCCACCCATCACCGGCATGTTCATGAATTCCGGCGGGAAGGCATTCTTGAACTGATCGTAGGTGTTCTTCGAGTATTTCGGATGCTGCGGCTTCAGGATGTGCGCGGGGCCAGGACAGAAAGTGCCGTAGGCCATGGCGTACAGGTACTGCTTCGGGAAGGCATCCTTGAAGGTCCATTCGACGGTGTAGTCGTCGATCTTCTTCAGCGTCGTGCCGACGCCGAAGCTTTCCGGCGTGGCGCCGTTCAGCGGCGAGACGTTGGGATCGACCACCTCGTCGTCCCAGTAGAACATGACGTCGTCGGCATTGAACGGCACGCCGTCCGACCACTTCGCTCCTTCGATGAGGTGCATGGTCAGCTTGTGGCCATCGCTCGACCAATCCCAGCTCCTGGCCAGGTTCGGCAGCGGCTCGGTGTCCTTGGCCTCGACCTGGAACAGCGGGGCGGTGCGCGTCAGGCATTCGGAGAGGCCGATGTCGATGCCGCCCCAGCCTTGCGTCTGACCGGCGCCGTAGTTCCAGCCTTCCGGCCGCCCGCCGATGACGTGGCGCATCGTATCGCCATAGACGCCGATGCCGTCCTGCATGTTGCCCTTCTTGAAGACCAGCGGCTCCTTCGGCAGCCTGTCCTTCACCGGCGGCAGCTTGCCGGTCTTGACGTATTTCTCGGTGACCCAGTCGGGCTCGTGATATTCGGGGAGCGCCTTGAACTCCAGGATCGAGTCTCGCGCGACATAGTTGATCTTGCCTTCGGCGGGAAACGGTGTCGGCGCCGGCGGAACCGTCGGTTCGGAAGCGTAAGCACCGAGTGCCGAGACCGAGACGCTCAGCGTCAGTCCGGCAGCAAGGCCGATATTGCGGAAATTCCTCACGGTCTCTCTCCCTCTTGTTTGTCCGGAGCGTTTGCACCCGCTCCGCCTCTCCTCGAATTCAAACGGCTTCGTGGCAGTGGATCCGCCTCCCATGGATCCACCATCACCGCATGAATTTCCAGCCGGCCCGTCTCAGCCGGCCCGTCTCAGCCGGCTCGTCTCAGCCGGCTTGCTTCAGCGCGGCTTTTTCGGCGCGTAATTCCTCGATCGAGCGAACGCTGCGCCGTGCGGCGCCCGCCCACTCGCGGGTCTTCACCTGGGATGTCGACAGCCGCTCCCTGGCCGCCGGAACCGCATGGGCATATTGCGGCAGCCAGGCCGCCTGGGCGACGACCATTTCGTCGACCATCTGCCAGACTTCCTCCGGCGTCGAAACCGCGCCGACCAGCGGGTCATGCAGCACGGCGAGCTTCAGAAGATCGATGTCGCCTGATATCGCGGCATGCACCGACATGCGCTGGACGTTGATCGAAGCGATGCAGGTGGCGGCGCAGGCCTCCGGCAACGTGATGCCGGCGGCCATGTTGATGCCAAAACGGTCGACGAAGCCGGGCGACTCGATGATGGCATCCTGTGGCAGGTTGGTGATCACGCCATTGTTCTTGACGTTGAAGTGGCCGCGATAGACCCGGTTGGTCTCCAGCGCCTCCAATATGTGGCTGGCATGCTCGTTGGAGCGCTTCGCCTGGTCGATCGGCTTTGATGCCGCTTCGAGGAACTGCGGATATTCCGTTTCGAACCAGTTGCGGGTTTCGGTGGAGTAGCGGAGATAGCCGCCTGTCTCGCCGTGAATCCAGTCGGACATATCGATCCAGCGCGTGATCTCGTCGGGACGTTTGCGGTACCAGGGCAGATATTCGGAAAGATGGCCGTTGCTCTCGGTCGAGTAGACGCCGAAGCGCTTCAGAACGTCGATGCGCAGTTTCTCCTGCCTGGAATAGACGGGATGCGCCTCGAAGGCAGCCACCAGTTCGTCCTTGCCGATGGGGCGGCCGTTCAGGCGCAGGTCGATGAACCAGGTCTGGTGGTTGATGCCGGAACAGACATAATCGAGCTCCTGCGTGGACTTGGCGCCCAGCACCTCGGCGATCTGCTCGGCGCCGTGCTGGACGCCGTGGCAGAGCCCGACAGTGTCGACCTTGCCGTATTCGATCGCCGCCCAGGTGTTCATCGCCATCGGGTTGGCGTAGTTCAGGAATTTGACGTTCGTCTCGGCGACCTCGCGGATGTCCTTGCAGAAATCCAGGATCACCGGGATGTTGCGTTGGCCATAGAGAATGCCGCCGGCGCAGATCGTATCGCCGACGCATTGGTCGATGCCGTATTTCAGGGGAATGCGGATATCGTCGGCATAGGCTTCGAGACCGCCGACCCGCACGCAACTGATGACGTAGCGTGCGCCTTCGAGCGCCTTGCGGCGGTCGGCCGTCGCCGTCACCCTGGTCGGCAACCTGTTTGCCTCGACGATCCTGTCGAGGATCGCCTTGATCATCTGAAGGTTGTGCTCGCTTACATCGGTGAGCGCGAATTCGATGTCCTTGAATTCGGGCACGCAGAGGATGTCGGTGAACAATTTCTTGGTGAAGCCGACGCTGCCGGCACCGATGATAGCGATTTTGAAACTCACCAGCCGCACCTCATTCCATTTCGAATTGCAGGCAAGGAATGACAATGGGAAGCTGTTGCCACATGCCGTGGCATGTGTGCAGGACAAGCCGGAAACCGGCTCGCCAACCTCCCTGTCCGCTCCTCGACTGCGGATCTCTCTCGCTTTTCGACGGCGATTATGCGCTTATTCGCGAGCGCGACCAGAGAAGGATTATGCTTTCAAGGGTAATTTTGTGCTGCAGGATTTGATAAACAACGGACAGTCCATGCGCACGATCTCGCTGCCGCGCGGCCGCCAGCGCCTGCACGCCATGCCGACGAGCACGGGCTATGAAGTGCGCGAGGACGAGATCTACGACTGGGATGGGCGCAGGCGCGGCCAGACGCCGTTCACCGTGCTCCAACACACGATCAGCGGAACCGGCCGGCTGCGCTACGAGAACCGCAATTACCGCCTGCAGAAGAACGACACATTGCTGGTGCTGGTGCCGCACAACCACCGCTACTGGCTGGCCGAGGATGAGCGCTGGGAATATTTCTGGATTTCGATGAACGGCGAGGAGGCGCTGCGCATCCACAAGTCGATCCTCAGCGTCTCGGGTCCGGTATTTCGGCTGCAGCCGGCGACGATCGATCATCTTGCCGATTGCAGCCTGCGCCTGATCAAAGGGGCCGCTTCGCCGGGTGCTGCTTCGGCGGTCGCCTATGAGGCTGCGATGGCGCTCTATGACGATGTCTTCGGCTCCCATGCCTTTGCCGAAAAACAGAGCGCCATGCAGCCGGTCATCGATCACATCAACGCCAATCTCGACGGGCCGCTGCCGGTGGCGGACCTGGTCCAGATCAGCGGCCTCAGCCGGGCCCATTTCTCACGCTGTTTTGCTGAAAGCGAAGGCTTGCCGCCTGCCGAGTTCGTGCTGCAGCAGCGTCTGCAACGCGCGGCGAAGCTGCTGACCAAGGCGGATTTTCTGCCGGTGAAGGAGGTCGCCATCCTGTGCGGCTTCGAGGACGCGAACTATTTTTCAAAAGTCTTCCGCCGCTGCTACGGCATCACGCCGAGCCAATTCCGCACCACCGGCATGTATGCCAATTTGCGGACACCGGCCAGGCGTGGCGTCAGGGCGCCTGATGACGAGACCTGACGCCGCGACGGTTAAAAAGGCAGCCAGCTAGGCAGCGCGCCGACTGCCGCCATCCAGCCATTCGAGATCGGCTTGCGACAGCGTGATGTCGAGAGCGCGCAGGCTGTCGTCCAGCTCATCCAGCGTGCGTGGCCCGATCAGCGGGATGGATGGGAAGGGCTGAGCGAGCACATAGGCCAGCGCAATATGAATCGGGCTCTTGCCCAGTCTCGCGGCAAGTTCGACCGCCCGGTCGCGGCGGCCGAAATTCCGCTCGGAGTACCAGACCCGCACCAGTTCCTCATTGTCTTGCTTGTCCCGACCTGCGCGATCGGTGAAGAAGCCGCGCCCCTGACTCGACCAGGCGAAATTCGGCATCTGCCTGGATGTCAGCCAGGCCTTCCATGGATCCGTGGAGGACGTGACGCAGCCTGCCCAGATCGGCTCCAGCATTTCAGCCAGCGAGAAATTGTTGGACAGCGCGCCGGGCTTTTGCTTGCCGGTACGCTCGGCATAGGCAATTGCCTCATCCATGCGTTCCATCGTCCAATTCGAGCCGCCGAACGGGCCGCGGATGCGGCCGGCCTTGACCTCACGATCCATCGCATCGACGAATTCGCCGACCGGCACATCGGGATTGTCGCGGTGCATGAAGTAGACATCGACGTGGTCGGTCTGCAGGCGTTCGAGCGACTGGTCGAGCTGCTTGCCGATCACATCGGGATAGCACAGCGGCGAGTGCGCGCCCTTGGCGATGACCACCGATTGCGCGCGCACGCCACGGTTTTTCAACCACTCGCCAAGCAGCTTCTCGGTATAGCCCCCGCCATAGACATAGCCGGTGTCGAAGAGATTGCCGCCGGCCTCGAAAAAGGCATCGAGCAGGATCGAGCCTGAGGAAAAGGTACGGAAATCCTCGAAGCCGAGCGCCACCACCGATGCCGACTTCGACAGGCCGGGAATGGTGCGCTTGGCGATCGCCGTGCCGCCGGACCGCAAAGGCCGGCCGGAGATGGTGTTGGTGCGCTGCGCGGCTTTCTCGATCCCGTATTCCAGGCCGGCTGCCGCCCGCCATTTGTCCAGCACGCGCAAGGTGCCGAGGCTTTCCGCCCATGCCATGCCCGGCCAGGCGAATTCTTGGCCGCCGGCTCGGATCGCCTCACCGGCTGCGTCGACCTCGAAGGAATAGACATGGCGCTTCTCGTCGACGCTGATGGTCTGGCGCGCGCCGGTGGATGCGATGATGTCGATCCGGCCGAGGCCGACGTCGCGGTTGCCGCCGGCGAACCAGAAGTCCGGCACTTCGATACGGCCCTTTGTGCCCAGGACGCGCAGCACATTGTCCTGGTTGAGCGAAATGCTGCAGGAGACTTCGGCGACAATGCCGCCTGGGAAATGCAGCAGCGCGGACGCCCATTCGTCGACGCCGGACTGGCCCAGATGGGCGGTGCCGACCACCTTGTCCGGCTCGCTGAATGGCTTTCCGACGGCCGCACCGGCAATCAGCCGAACCATCGAGACGGGATAGCCGCCAACGTCGAGAATGCCGCCGCCGGCGAGATCGTTGGCATAGAGCCGGTGCTGCGGCATGAAGCCCGGCATGGCGAAGCCGAAGCTCGATTTGATCATCCTGATGTCGCCGATGATACCTGACCTGATCAGTTCGACCAGCTTCTTGGTCTGCGGGTGCAGCCGGTACATGAAGGCTTCGCCGAGGAATGTGCCGGCCTTGCGTGCGGCGTGCATCATGGCATCGGCTTCGAAGGCGGTCAGCGCAAGCGGCTTTTCGCACAGCACATGCTTTCCGGCCTCGGCCGCCTTGATCGCCCATTGCGCATGACCGGGATGCGGTATCGAAATGTAGATGGCATCGATGTCGGGATCGGCGAGCAGCGCGTCGTAGCCGTCGAGAATGCGGGCGCCGGGAAAACTCTCGGCGAGGCCGGGCTTGGCGGGATTTCGCGCGCCGATGGCGACCAGCTTTCCGGTGCGCGAAGCGGCCACGCCACCGGCAAAGGACTGGGCGATGCTGCCCGGGCCGAGGATGCCCCAGCGAATGGGCGTGGTTGCAGTCATTGTCATTCTCCTTGAAGGCTGGAAAGGGCCGGCGGTCAGCGCAGCCGCAGTCCTTTTTCGTCGAACAGGTAGGATTTGCGGATGGAAACGGTGATCTCTGATGTGTCGGGAACCTTCGTCGCGTCGCGCTGGATCACCACGTCGTCACCGTTGGCCGTTCTGGCGTAGAGGAAACTTGCGCCGCCCAGGTGCTCGACCACGTCGATGGCAACCACGAGGTCGGCGTCGCCCTCTCCGGCATTGCCGAAATGTTCGGGCCGCACGCCGACAATGACCTTGCTGCCGATTTTTGGGCTGCCCATTTCAGGTGCAGCGCCGGTCAGCGGTTGCGTGATGCAGGTCTTCTCCTGACCCGCCAGCTCGACCACGACACCACGCGCATCGTGCCCGACGACCCGGCCTTTGATGAAGTTCATCTTCGGCGAGCCGACAAAGCCCGCGACGAACTGATTGTCGGGGTTGTCGTAGAGATCGAGCGGGCGGCCGATCTGCTCGATATGGCCGGCGCGCATCACGACGATCCTGTCGGCGAGCGTCATCGCCTCGGTCTGGTCGTGCGTGACATAGACCATTGTCGTGCCGAGCTCCTTGTGCAGCCGGGCGATCTCGACGCGCATCTGGACGCGCAATTCGGCGTCGAGGTTGGAGAGCGGCTCGTCGAACAGGAACACCTGCGGTTCGCGCACGATGGCGCGGCCGATGGCGACGCGCTGGCGCTGTCCGCCGGAGAGTTTTTTCGGGCGCCTGTCCATCAATTCGCTGATGCGCAGGATCTCGGCCGCCCGCTTCACCCGCCGTTCGGTGTCGGCCTTTGGATTGCCGGTCATGCGCAAGCCGAAAGAGAGGTTCTGTTCGACGCTCATATGCGGATAGAGTGCGTAGGACTGGAACACCATGGCGATGCCACGGTCGGCCGGCTCGACATCGTTGACCACCTTGCCGCCGATGGCGATCTCGCCGCCGCTGATGTCCTCGAGCCCGGCGATCATCCTGAGCAGCGTCGATTTTCCGCAGCCGGAGGGCCCGACGAAGACGACGAACTCGCCGTCCTTGATGTCGATGCTGGCGCCATGGACGACCTCGAAGACACCGAAGCGCTTGACGACATTGTTGAGCGTGACCGTTGCCATGCTGCCCCTTACTTGACCGCGCCGGCGGCGATGCCGGCGATGAAATGGCGCTGCAGCAGCACGAAGACGACGAGCATCGGCACCGTCAGCATCACCGCGCCCGCCATGATGCCGCCCCATGACACCTTGGTGAGGCCGATCAGCGTGCCGAGCGCCACCGGCGCCGTCATCGAACCGGGTTGGCTGTTGATCAAAAGCGGCCACAGATAATTGTTCCAGGAGGCGAGGAACAGGATGATGGCGAGTGCGGCCAGCATCGGCCGCGCCAAAGGCAGCGCGACGAAGAGGAAGATGCGCCATTCCTTGACGCCTTCGACGCGCGCAGCATCGAAGAGGTCGTCCGGCATCATTGAAAAACTCTGCCGCATGAACAGCACGCCGAGCGAATTGAACAGCGGCGGCACGATCAGCGCCACCCAGGTGTTGGCGAGCTTGAAGTCGCGCGCCACCATGATGAATTGCGGGATCAGCACGACCGCATAAGGCAGCGTTATGGTGCCGAGGATGATGGCGACAACCACGCCCTTACCGAAGAACTGGTAGCGGGCCAGCGCCCAGCCGGCCATCGACGTCAGCAGCACCGACAGGATTGTGTAGGTCACCGCCACCGAGACCGAAATGCCGATGGCGCCGACGAAGTTCGTGTCACGCTGCAGATTGTTGAAATTGTCGATGAAATTGCCGTGCGGCAAAAGCTCGATGCCGGGGCTGAAGATGCCGTTGTCCGGCATGGTCGAGAACACCACCATCATCCACAGCGGAAACAGCCAGATCAGCGCCAGCGGCGTCAGGAACAGATGCAGAGCGATGCTGCGTCCCAGTCTGGCGGAGGAGCGCGAACTCATTTCGGTTCCCTCGTCAGCCACAGCTGCGCCAGCGTGATGGCGATCGCCAGCCCGGCCATGGTGTAGGCGACGGCCGACGCATAGCCGAAATTGAGCGACCGAAAACCCTGGCGATAGAGCAGCAGGCCAAGCGTCTCCGTACCGCCGCCAGGTCCGCCGCGTTCGGTGATCAGGAACGGCTCGGTGAACAGCTGCATGGTGCCGATGATCGACAGCACGAGGCAGAATACGATGACCGGCTTCAAGAGCGGCAGGGTGATGTAGAAGAACTGCTTGAGCTTGCTGACGCGGTCGAGCGTCGCCGCCTCGTAGACATCTTCGGGAATGGACTGCATGCCGGCGAGCAGAATGATGGCGTTGTAGCCGGCCCAGCGCCAGGTCACCGCGATCATGATCAGCGCCATCGCCGGCGTGACGTTGGAAAACCAGTCGATCTTGGGCAGGCCGACGCTGTTCAAAAGCTTGTTGATGATGCCGAAATCGAGGTTGAACATCAGCCGGAACACCGCCGAATAGGCGACCTCGCCGACCACCACCGGGGCGAAGAAGGCAAAGCGGTAGAGGCCGCGCGCCTTCAAGAGCGGCGAGTTCAACAGCACCGCCATGACAAGCGCCAGCGAGATCATCACCGGCACCTGGATGACAAGGATGAGCAGCGTGTTCTTCAGGGCGTTGAAGAAGGCCGGATCGCCGATCAACCGGCCCCAGTTGAAGCTCGGCGCGAACCGCCACGGCACGGTACGCGTCGCCTGGAAGGAGATCATGAAGGAGCTGATGATCGGCCACACCCAGAAGATCGCGAAGATCAGCAGATAGGGCGTGAGGAAGCGATAGGCCGTGGCGTTGCGATTGCGCATTTTTGCCTCCTTCCCTTTTGCTTTCCGCCCGTTCGGGTGGCGTGTCGGTATTCAATCTTCGAGGTCTGCGCCGCCCCTCACCTGCCTGCCGGCATCCTCTCCCCGTATAGTGACGGGGAGAG
>NZ_RZTC01000251.1:0-2430 GCF_004023165.1 Mesorhizobium sp. M7A.F.Ca.MR.176.00.0.0
TCCCATTACGTTGAAACGATTTGGAGCTCTGGCAGATGCCGCGCAGGCACACGACGAGGCGAACCCTGTTGCCGCGGTTAAGCCGCCGACCTCGAATAGCCAATCATCCAATGACAGGCGAATGGCTATGATCGAAGCAGCGAAACGCCGTGATGAAGCAGCCGAGAGAGCAGGCCTCGACGCGCGCGATGTAGCCTGTAGGGGACGGGGATAATTGAGACGTGGACTCACGCCAGAAGACGAGTACCGTTCTGCTCGGTGGGGCGTTCTCGCTGGTCGCGGGACTGTTCCTAGCGAGCGCCTATGCCAACTTCCAACATGGCGTCACGTCCCTAGCTATTCAGGGCTTCGACATCCTTGCTTTCTGGTACGAAACGCCCTTCTACAACGGCGATGTGAGGCCAGTCTTCTATCATGGACTAATGATCACCGGCTTCACCGTCGCCGTCACTTCGTTCATTCTGGCTATCATCGTGTTCAAGCCACAGCACCATGGCACAGCCCGCTGGGCGCGCTTCGGCGAGATGAAAAAGGCCGGTTATATCATGCCCTACCAAAAGATTTCCGGACCGATCTTTGGTAAGACAATAGGTCCGCGCTTGCCCGGGCAATATCTAAGCAATGGTGAGCAGCCACATAGCCTGGTGGTGGCGCCGACTCGCGCCGGGAAGGGCGTCGGTATTGTTGTTCCCACACTGCTGACCTTCAACGGCTCGGTGGTGGCGCTCGACGTCAAGGGGGAGTTGTTCGAACTAACCTCTCGCGCGCGAAAAGCTCGTGGCGACCGAATTTTCAAGTTCGCCCCGATGGACCGGGCCGGCCGCACACACAGCTACAATCCAGTCCTGGACATCGTCTCGATGCCGCCGGAGCGGCAATTCAGCGAAGCACGACGTCTTGCTCACAACCTGATCGCGCCAAAGGGCAAGGGGTCGGAAGGCTTTATCGACGGCGCACGCGATCTTTTCGTCGCCGGCATTCTGGCTTGCATCGAGCGCGGCACGCCTTCGATCGGTGCGGTTTATGACCTGTTCACGCTGCCGGGAGAAAAGTACAAGCTTTTCGCTCAACTGGCAGAGGAGTGCCAGAGCCCAGAGGCGCGGCGCATCTTCGACAACATGGCCGGTAACGACACCAAGATTCTTACCTCCTACACTTCTGTGCTGAGCGACGGCGGCCTCAACCTTTGGGCGGACCCGCTGATCAAGGCAGCGACCACGACATCCGACTTCTCTATCTATGATCTGCGCCGCGACCCGACGACGATCTATCTTTGCGTAAGCCCGAATGACCTTGAGGTGATCGCGCCGCTAGTTCGCCTTTTCTTCCAACAGGTCGTGTCGGTAATGCAGCGGACCATGCCGACCAAGGATGAGATATTCGAGGTCCTGTTTCTGCTTGACGAGTTCAAGCATCTCGGCAAACTGGAGGCAGTCGAGACGGCCGTCACCACCATTGCCGGCTACAAGGGCCGGTTCATGTTCATCATCCAGAGCCTGTCGGCCTTGACGGGTGCCTATGAACAGTCGGGCAAGGAAAATTTCCTCAGCAACACCGGCGTGCAGGTCTTCATGGCAACGGCCGACGACGAGACGCCGACCTACATTTCAAAGTCAATCGGCGACTATACCTTCCGGGCCAAGTCGAAGTCCTTCAGCCAGAGCCGTATGTTCGACGCCAACATCCAGCTCTCGGAGCAGGGAGCCAACCTGCTGCGACCGGAACAGGTCCGCCTTATCGATGAGAACAGCGAGATCGTTCTCATAAAGGGCCGGCCGCCGTTGCTCATTCATAAAGTGAAATATTACTCAGACCGCACCCTGAGCCGCATCTTCGAGAGCCAGACCGGCCCTTTGCCGGAGCCGGAGCCGATCGGACACTGCGGAACGCCCGCTGAGCCCCAGCCGCGACCCGCGCACGAGCGGGACCAGGCAGGCGACGCTGGCGGCGCGGCCGATCATGCTTTCGGAGTGGGCCAAGCGAACCATTTCGCTACGGATGACGTTGATGTCGGTCAGGACGAGAAATACTACGATGTCGCCGACCACTATTCGGAAGAGCACCGGCTCGAGCACAAGGCAGACGACGCAGCCTTGGATGAGGAGTCCCGACATAGGCTGGTACATGAGGCTATAGACAAACAATGGCTGGAGGAAGATGGCGAAGATCATGGCCTTGAGGGCGCTCAAGCCCCTCGGGCCCAGCCTATGCCGGAGCCGGAAGAAGACCACGCCCTGAACCCCCAGCGCGAGCTACTTGATCGGATCATCGCCTTGCAGGAGCGCAACATCGGCCAATAGTTCATGCGAGAACGGTGCCCACACGCGGATGAGTCACGTTAATCAACGTCGAAAACTCGCATCCAAATGATTTGCTCCTGGTTTTGTCCGGCGTTTGTAAGTTCGTTATGTTCACATCCTGAGGTGCTCC
>NZ_RZTC01000252.1:0-2384 GCF_004023165.1 Mesorhizobium sp. M7A.F.Ca.MR.176.00.0.0
GGTTGCGACCAGCTTTCTTCTCCCCGTTTACGGGGAGAAGGTGCCGGCAGGCGGATGAGGGGCGGCACTGACCCATCATGCGGCAAGCTCCACCTTGCGAATATGATCGGCGACACGCAGCGCCTGGGCTGCAATCGATAGCGCCGGATTGACCGCGGCCGAGTTCGGCAGGAAACCGGCGTCGACGACGAAGAGGTTCCGGTGGTCGAAGGAGCGGCAGTAAGGGTCGAGCGCCGCCGTCGCCGGATCGTCGCCCATCTTTATCGTACCGCATTGGTGCGACGGCGTGCGCTTGTCGAAGGGGCGCGACAGAACGATGGGATAACCGCAGGCGCGGAAATTTTCGCGCATCACCTTGGTCAGCCCGTCTAGCGACCGCATGTTGGAGCGCCGCCACTGCATGACGATGTCCTTGCCGTCGACCATGATGCGGCTTTCCGGATCGGGCAGGTCCTCGCACATCAGGTACCAGTCGACAGCGTGGTCGGCCATGAAGTCGAGCGCGAATCCGGGCGTGTATTTGACATTGGCCCGCAGCATGTTGCCGTCGATCTTGCCGAGCAACTGGACGTTCCCCAGCGGCTTGCCGCCCTTGCCGTCGGACAGGTAATAGTCGTTCAGCATCAAGGTCTTCTGGTAGACGGCATCGTTGCGGCGGCGCGGGTCGATCGCCAGCATGGCGCTTGAATTGTGGTTCATGAAATTGCGGCCGACCTGGTCGGAGCGGTTGGCTAGGCCTTTGCCATCCGATGTCGGCGAGCGCAGCAGGATGACGGCGGAATTGACCGCGCCGGCCGACAGGATGACCAGCTTCGGTGATACTTTCTTCAGCTCGCCGTTCTGCCGGTAGTGAATGGCTGATATCGTCGTGCCGTCTGGCGAGGCTTCAAGATATTCGACGTAAGCGCCGGTCTCGAGCTTGATGTTCTGATCGGTCAGCGCAGCCGTCAGCGGACCCGTCTGCGCGTCGACCTTGCCCTGGCCGGTGTTCGGGAAAGCATCCCAGCCGGTCTTGCCCTCTTTCAGCCAGGTGTCGATGTCGACGCCGAGCGGCAGCGAGGCCGGATGCAGGCCGAGGTTTTTCAGCTCGGCGCGGGCGCGGGCGATCGGTGCCTCGTCGGGCACCGGCTTGTAGGCGTAGGGGATCGAATGGAACGGCTCGGTCGGATCCTCGCCCAGTGCACCGCGCACGCGGAACAGCTGCTCGGCTTTCGAATACCAGGGCTCGAATTCGTCATAGGTGAACGGCCAGGCCGGAGAGACGCCGCCGAAATGCTCCATGGCCGCAAAGTCCTCCTTGCGGTAGCGGATCAGCACCGCGCCATAGAACTTCGAATTGCCGCCGACATAGTAATAATTGCCGGGATTGAAGGCGGCGCCGCCGGCCTCACGCCACATCTCCTTCGGCCTGTAATGGCCGTCGACGAAGATCGAGCGCGTGTCGCGCGCGTGCGGCGTCGCCGGCAACGGCTCGCCGCGCTCCAGCATCAGGATCGAGGCGCCGCTGCCGGCAAGGCCGGAAGCGATCGTGGCGCCGCCAATGCCGGAGCCGATGATGACGATGTCCGGATTTGTCATGGCCTAAATCGCGTCCCGACGCGCTTTAGTTTTTTGTTTTGATGCATGTCGTTGCCCCAAAACCGGATCCACTTTTGGGCGACATACATTAGCGAATACGGGTCTCGGTCGCCGGATCGAAGAACACCGCCTTGGTCAAGTTGAAGGCAAGCGGCGTGTTGGTACCCGGCTGGATGTTGGCGTCGGCGCGCAGCCGCGCCACCACGCCCTTGCCGCCGAGATTGGTGACGGCGAAAGTGTCCGAGCCGGCCGGTTCGACGACCTCGATGTGACAGTCGGCGGTGGCGATGTGCGAGGCGTTGCGCTCGGCACCTTCCGGATCGGTCAGGGCTTCGGGGCGGACACCGAAGATGATCGGCTTGCCCTGGAATGCCGACAGGCCGGCCGGTGCATTGGCCATCGGCAGCGAGATCGGCTCTCGCGCTTCGCGCTGCAGCACGACGGACAGCGCGTTGCCTGACGTGCCGATCGTCGCCGGGATCAGGTTCATCGCAGGCGAGCCCATGAAGTCGGCGACGAAGAGGTTGGTCGGGTTGTTGTAGATTTCGGCCGGGGTGCCGAACTGCTGCACCTCGCCATCGCGCATGACCGCGATCTTGGTCGCCAGCGTCATCGCCTCGATCTGGTCGTGGGTAACGTAGACGATGGTGGTGCCAGTGGTGGCATGCAGGCGCTTGATCTCGATGCGCATGTCGACGCGCAGCTTGGCATCGAGGTTGGACAGCGGCTCGTCGAACAGGAACAGTTTGGGATCGCGCACCAGCGCCCGGCCCATGGCGACGCGCTGGCGCTGGCCGCCGGATAGT
>NZ_RZTC01000253.1:0-2316 GCF_004023165.1 Mesorhizobium sp. M7A.F.Ca.MR.176.00.0.0
ACGTTGATCTCCGCTGCCGCCCGGACCCGCCGCGCAGCCTGCCAGGCGATGTCGATCTGGTGCTGACCTGGGGACCGGCGGCGCTGATCGGCTTTCGCTCCGAGCCCTTCCTTGATCTCAACGCGTTCCCGGTCGCCTCGCCCGCATTGATCGCCAAGGGCCCAGATCCGGTCTCACCAGGCTTCTACGCTGCGCACAGGCTGATCCACGAGCGCGGGCTCTACTGGTGGCGGCGCTATTGCGAAGCGGCAGGCGTCATGCTGGACGATGTCGACAACCACCTGTTCTTCAACCGCACCCATCTGTGCATCGACGCGGCGCTGCGCGGCCTTGGCATTGCCATCGGCGACCATCTCTCCTGCGGCCAGCATCTGCGCTCGGGGCGTCTTGTTCAGCTTCCCGGCCCGGTGCTGCCAGGACGGGAACAGTATCATCTGCTGACCCCTGACACGGCGCACCTGTCACGGCCCGCGCGACAAATGCGCGACTGGTTGAGGAAGGCAGCGAAGAATTGAAAGGGACTCGCTGAAAGAACCCCAGCCAACTCTGGTCTGTCTGCAAATTAGTCGTTTAGCATGGGAGCTTTCGGTGCGGCCGAATAGCGCAATCACATGCCTGTCATCTGCGAAAAACAGGACCAGACAAATCGCAGGGCCGGCACAGCGACGATGCGCCCCACTATCATCATGGTGGTCAGAGGGAAACGGCCGGCGTAACGTCCGGACAGGAGCTACCCAACACGAAGCCCGCTGTTATGCTGCCGATGTAAAAGCCAAGCGAGGCCGATGACACGTCGAATATTGCAGCAACAAGTGGGGCGCCAGCGAGAAACGCGTAGCCCGCACCGACCAAGAACCCCATGCACAGCGCGTAGGCCCAAAAACCGGGTGCGCGGAACAGCGCCGGATAGGCGTGGAATTGCTGGACGAGGCAAACATCACGATGCCGGCTAGGGCAAGACCCCAGAAAATCGCCCGCCAGCCCAAGGTTTCATCCACCACACCGCCAAGCGCCGGGCCGATCATCGGGGCCAGCGCCCAGATCATCGCCGCATAACTGATCCGGCTCGCCGTCTGCTCTTTGCCGGCCGTATCCCTGATAATCGCCATCGAAATTGGATGGCAGGACGTGATTGCCGCCTGGAGCAAACGGAACGCAAGAAAGGTCCAAATATCGGATGCAAAGGCGCAGCCGATCGACCCGATCGTGAACGTGGCAAGACTGACCATGACGATCGGCCGACGCCCGAACCGATCGGATAGCGGACCCATGATCAGTTCCAATGCGACGGCCACTATCGCGTAACCGGCTAACGACAGGCTCACGAGAGCATAATCGGCGCGGAAATCCTGCGCGATATTCGCCAGTGATGGCAGAAAGACGTTCAACGGCAGCACCGAAAGGGCGCATAGGTGGGTCAACGTCGAAAGTTTAGGCGTGAGCGCTGAATGCCGGGCCGTGGTCGTTGATTTTTCGGGTGTCATTGCGGCCACTTGTTTGAGGCCGGCAAAGGAGAGAGGCGTCAGACCCGTCCCTTCGCCGGCATGATCCGGATCAGGTTCAAAGGGTCACTGTGCTGCCTTCGGCCAACAGTATCTCAGCCCCTTGACGGGGCACCCCTCGGTATCTGCGAAGTTATCTCAACCTTGAATAACAAGCACGCCTTATTTGGCCGGGGCGCTGATGGCCAACGACCGCTTTTTCGTCGCAAATATCCCGAAACCTTCGACACGGTTTTGCGACTGCGACAAAAGGTCCGCTTTGCGGGCTTAGCCGCGAGGTGGCGCCTGGCGTCTTGACACAGCCGCCGTATCAAGAACCCATGGCCGGGTGGCACCTCTGGCAGGCTGATGAAAACAAGTCACTTGAAGGAGTTCGCCATGCGCAAGATCGCCATGGATTCTCACGCCCTTATTTCAGCACTGCCGCTCGCCTGCCCGACTCGGCCGGGGTCAGCCTTCACCGCCAAACTGATTGGCGCGGCGACGTTCCTATCGGGTCAGGCGAAGCTTCTCGAAGGTGCCGCTCATCTCGTTGCCCTGGCCCGGTCGATCGCCCTCTCAGTCTCGCGATTGGCGGAGTTGCTCTTGAGGCGCGAGCCGGCGAGCTCGAGGAGCGCGTAGGCTATCTCGTCCTCGGTCCAGCCGGATTCCGCTGCCCGCTCAGCCAATTGCTGAAAGGCCGGTTCCAAGGCGAGCTGGCATTGAAGACCGCGATCTGGATGGTCGACCGGGCAGCTTGGTTCCACGATCGCAACGCGTGATCGCTTCATTGCAGGCCATGGGCTCTCGCCCCTCTCCTTTTGCCACACGAGGC
>NZ_RZTC01000254.1:0-2301 GCF_004023165.1 Mesorhizobium sp. M7A.F.Ca.MR.176.00.0.0
GCCAGGCTTTCGGGTCGACGTCGTTGAGGCGTGCCGTGGTGATGAGGGTAAGCATAACGGCGGCGGCGCCACGCTGGGAACCGGCGAAGGTCCAGTTGCACCTTCCCAGAGCAATGCCACGTAGCGCTCTTTCCGCCGCGTTATTGCTGAGGCAGATTCTGCCGTCGTCGATGAAGCTGGCGAAGTCGCCCCAGCGCATGAGCATGTAGTTGATTGGCTTCAGGACCGCGGAAGCGCGAGAGGGTGTCGCGCTCGCGGAGCAACCAGGCGTGCATGTCGTCGAGAAGTGGTTTGCTCTTCTCCTGCCGCGAGCCACCTACTCCTTTCGAATGTAATGCGCGCCGGAATAGCCGTTTTAGCAAAGCACCTTGATGACACGCTTTCGGGAGGTGGCGCTCGCGTGAATGTTGTCGCGCCTGGGTATTTTGATACCGGGAGAGTCCACAAGAGGATTGAGGCGTTGATAGTGATGAAGGCCTGAATCGAGATGCGGCCATTCACCGTGTCGCCAGTGCCAATCCCTTCGGTCGTATTGGAACCGCTGATGAGCTAGCGGAGTTGGTTGGAATCATCGTGGGCGACCGCGCAAGATATCTCAATGGTACGACGATCGTGATAGATGGGGGCAGCAGCAGCCTCGTAATTTAGCTGTAATTTAGGTATAGATGCGGACAAGCGCCGCCGAGTTCTTTTGGACCGCAACTCATGGTCATGCCTGGTGCGCCACATCGCTGATGAATCCCCATTCGGGAGCCATACGCGATGGCACGCAAACCTGTGGCCCACCCCAAAAGGCTGGAAGCAGACGCAGCCTGTCCGACCGCCCGCGCAATCAGGTTCCGCTCACAACTGGCATCCTTCGGCGGCGCCGCAATCTCACAAGCCCTCTCACCTTGGCCGGCCGCTTCGTCGCGCCGGCGGAGCTTCCCAACGCCGCCCCTGCAGAATTTCAGCAATGACCGAGACATCCCCTCTGCTGACGGGCCCATGTAGGCGCGGGCCATCTGAAAACGGGATGGTAGCGTCCGCGACATTATATTGGCGAATCGAAGGTAGCTTGGATTAAAAGTTGGAAATACGCAAAACCCCAGCTTCAATTCGCTGAATAATCACAATAGGCTAAAAAATGAGCGAGGCGCCACATCTTACGTTTGATCTCGACAAACCCGGCATGAGCAAAGGGCATCTCGTTGTCCCGGCAGGTGCCGACTGCGGAGAGCTCTCGCTCCCGGTCTTCAGTATCAATAAGGGCGTTGGACCGCGTCTTCTTGTCACCGGCGGATGCCATGGCAATGAACTGGAAGGGCCTCTTGTCGCGCGACGGCTTATCGAGTGGCTGCCCGAAGCGCAAACCTGTGGACAGGTCATCATCGTCCCCGTACTAAATCTGCCGGCGGTGCAGGCATTTAGCCGCAATACGCCGATTGACGGATTGAACCTCAACCGAGTGTTTCCGGGCAATGCCAATGGTTCGGTAACGGAACGAATCGCGGATGCCGTTTCGCGCGTTTTGCTGCCGATGGCCGATACCGTGTTTGATCTGCACAGCTTCGGACCGGCGTGGGAATATCCACCATCGACCACGACGCATCCCATCGCAGATCCCGATCTCATGGTCAGGACGGTGAGAATGGCGGAGGCGTTCAAATTGCCGTTGACTTTAGTGTGGGATCACCCAAGTACGGCTGGAATGTTCGATACCCTTGTCCAAAACCAGGGGAAGGTATTTGTTTGCGCTGAATTCGGAGGGGGCAATGTCAGCTCTGAATCTCTCGCAATCTACGAAGCTGGAGTTCGTAACGCATTCGTTTCGCTCGGACTTATCGAGGGAAGAATCGAGTATCCGACCTTCCGTCAACGGAAGCTCAGTCAGACACTTCAAACACAGTGCCCCTCCGATGAAATGAGATCGCTTGGACCGGGCATCTTCGAACCTTGCTGCTCGATGATGGATGAAGTGAAGCAGGGAGATCTCATCGGCATTCTGCATCCGGTGGATTCTCCGACAGCCGTTTCCGCTGATATTCGGTCTCCCAGTACTTCCATCGTCTGCGGCATTCGATCCGGCGGCTACGTCGTGGCTGAAGAATGGCTAGCGCTCCTTGCGCGACCGCTCAGATCTTGAGAGTCAGTGACCTGCCTGGATGTTTGAGCGGGCGGCTAGATGTTTGATCCCAGATTTTGATGGGGCATCCTTGTCCTCCGAATCAAGGGATGCGCTATGGGCCAGGTTCTTCATGGGACCGCACGACGACAGAGGCGGTCCGTCGAGCGATACAGCATAGTCAAGAGAGCCTGAGG
>NZ_RZTC01000255.1:0-2215 GCF_004023165.1 Mesorhizobium sp. M7A.F.Ca.MR.176.00.0.0
TTCTCCCCGTCACTATACGGGGAGAAGGTGCCGGCAGGCGGATGAGGGGCGGCGCCGAGTTCGGCAATTATCGGCACTGCGACACATCCCCAAAGGCGGCGCTGTGTTTGTCGGCAATCATCCGTTTCTTGGCGTTCTTCGAGCCGCGCAAGCTCAAACCCCGGTCGCCGGGATGCCGGTGCGTTCCACCTTGCGCGGCGCGGAGATTTCCTTCCACGTCGACAGCGCCCGGTTGACCGCCGCATTCGGCTCGCGGCCGACGAATTCGCCATGCCCGGGCTTGGCCTTGATTTCGGCCTCCTGGATCGACAGTTCGCCACGCGAGAACACGAACCGCGGCAGACCGGTCACCTCGAACCCTTCGAACACGTTGTAGTCGATGACGGACTGCTGCTTCTTCGAAGTGATCTTTTTCTTGCGCTTGGGATCCCAGACGACGATGTCGGCGTCGGCGCCCTCTACGATGGCGCCCTTCTTCGGATACATGTTGAGGATCTTGGCGATGTTGGTCGAGGTCACCGCGACGAACTCGTTCATCGTCAGCCGGCCGGTGTTGACGCCCGTCGTCCACAGCACCGGCATGCGGTCTTCGAGGCCGCCGGTGCCGTTCGGGATCTTGGTGAAATCGCCGACGCCGTTGCGCTTCTGCTTGGTGGTGAAAGCGCAATGATCGGTCGCCACCACCTGCAGCGAGCCCGCCCGCAGGCCGGCCCACAGCGAATCCTGGTGCAATTTGTTGCGGAAGGGCGGGCTCATCACGCGGCGCGCCGCATGGTCCCAGTCCTTGTCGAAATACTCGCTCTCGTCCAGCGTCAGGTGCTGGATCAGCGGCTCGCCGAACACCCGCATGCCCTTCTGCCTCGCGCGGCGGATCGCTTCGTGGCTCTGCTCGCAGGAGACATGCACGACATATAGCGGCACGCCGGCCATGTCGGCGATCATGATGGCGCGGTTGGTCGCCTCGCCTTCCACTTCGGGCGGCCGTGAATAGGCGTGGCCCTCGGGGCCGTTGTTGCCGGCAGCCAGCAGCTTCTGCGACAGGGCGGCGACCACATCGCCATTCTCGGCATGCACCAGCGGCAGCGCGCCGAGATCGGCGCAGCGCTGGAACGACGCATACATCTCGTCGTCATCGACCATCAGCGCGCCCTTGTAGGCCATGAAGTGCTTGAACGAGGTGATGCCCTTGTCGACGACAGTGGCCATCTCGTCGAACACCTGCTTGCCCCACCAGGTGATCGCCATGTGGAAGGAGTAGTCGCAGGACGCTTTCGAGGTCTTGTTGTCCCACATCTGCAAGGCTTCGAGCAGCGACTGCTGTGGCGCCGGCAGGCAGAAATCGACCACCATCGTCGTGCCGCCGGAGAGCGCCGCGCGCGTGCCGGATTCGAAATCATCGGCCGAATAGGTGCCCATGAACGGCATTTCGAGATGGGTGTGCGGGTCGATGCCGCCCGGCATGATGTAGCAGCCGGTGGCGTCGAACTCATGGTCGCCATGCAGGCCCGAGCCGATGGCGACGATCTTGCCGTGCTGCATCAGCACATCGGCCTTCCAGGTGCGGTCGGCGGTGACGATGGTGCCGTTTCGGATAACTTTGGTCATTAGCTGTTCCCTTGTTCTTGCCGCGCTTCTTACGAGCGTCGTTTGGAAGGTAGATCTAAGCTCACTCCACGATGACAGCCGTCTCCACCACCGCGTGGAACAGCACGTCGGCACCTGCCGAAGCCCATTCCTTGGTGATCTCCTCGGCCTCGTTGTGGCTGAGGCCATCGACGCAGGGGCACATCACCATGGCGGTGGGCGCGACGCGGTTGATCCAGCAGGCGTCGTGGCCGGCGCCGGAGACGATGTTGCGGTGCGAATAGCCGAGGCGTTCGGCGGCATCGCGGATCGCCTTGACGCAACCGGCGTCGAAAGTCACCGGGTCGAAAGCACCGACCTGTTCGATCTCGTAGCGGATGTCGAGTGCATCGCAGATCGTGTCGATGCCTTCGCGGATGCGGCCATCCATCGCGTCCAGCACTTCTTTTTCCGGCGAGCGGATATCGACGGTGAAGACGGTGCGCCCGGCGATGATGTTGCGCGAATTGGGATAGACCTCCATGTGGCCGACCGCGCCGACGGCATCGGGCTGGTAGTCCATGGCGATCTCGTGCACCAGTTCGATCACCCGCGCCATGCCGAGCCCGGCATTACGGCGCTTGGGCATCGG
>NZ_RZTC01000256.1:0-2157 GCF_004023165.1 Mesorhizobium sp. M7A.F.Ca.MR.176.00.0.0
CGGGTGCGCGCCTTGTCGATGCGCGCTCCCGAGGTGCTGACGCTGCCGCCGATGACGGGCGATGTCGCGGGACCGCGCACCTGCACGTTGACATTGGCGGTTCCGGACAGCGACAGGCCCTGCGCGGCAAGCTTCTGGCTGAGCAGGCCGAACGGCACGACGCCATTGAAGTCGAGCACCAGTGCCGGCGTGCCGGCCGTCGTCACGGTGCCGCCGCCCTTGACGCCAAGGCCGGCTCCATCGCTGACATTGGCATTGAAGGTCAGTTTGTTGGCGCCGAAGGTGCCCGACGAGGAGACACTGACCGCACCGACACCGGCACCGCGGGTCTGCGAGGTCTGCACGCCCGCCGCGTCGAGATTGAAGGCAATGGCGGGATTTGCCGGCGCGCCCGTCACCTTGACCGTGCCTGAGATCGAGCCGGCGGCATCGAGCCCCGGCGAAAAACTGTTGGCGAGCGACATCGGCACCCGCGCCAGCGTCGCATTGATGTCGAGCGCCGTGCCGACCTTGCCGGTCACCGTCGCCGTGCCACCGCCAAGGTTGAGCACCAGCCGGTCCAGCGTCGTCGTGCCATTGGCGATGCTGACGGTCGAGGCCTGGGCAATGGCCGCCTTGATGCCCTGGACGGTCGCCTGGCCGGAGGCAAGCTCGATAGTTGTCGTGCCGTTGGCCACTTTCACCCGGCCGGCGGCCCGCGCCGGAATGCCCTTGACGGTTGCGCCGCCGGCGAAGCCGGTCCAGTCGCCGTCGCGCTTTAAGTCGACATCGATGCCGCTGATCACGGTGCCGCCCGAAATGACGGTGTCGGCGCGGATCTTTCCGGAGATCACGGGCGCCGCCAGATAGTTGGCGACCAGCGCATCGATCGAGACGGCTTTCGCCTGCAGGTCGCCGCGCGTGATCGACGCTGTCGCCGCCTTGATGGCGACCTGCGGTGCGGTGCCGTTCTTCGAAAAGGCGATCGTGCCGCGCACGTCGCCTTCGGCCTTTTCCAGGGCAAGTGCCGCCACCGGGCCGATATCGGGCAGGTCGAGCGCGATGGTGCCGACCGGCACGAACTTCTCGTCCAGCGCCAGATCGCCGGAAATCCTGTTCTTGCCGAGCGACAGCAGCAGGCCGTTGATGGCGCTCTTGCCGTCCGCCGTCGCCAGCACCGCACTGCCTTGCAGCGCCTGGCCGGCGACATTGCCGGTCAGTTGCACATTCGCCGCCGGATTGGCGGCGTCGGCCTTGCCGGTGGCGGTCAGCTTCAACCCGGTGATCTCTCGCGCCGCCACGAGAAGGCGGTCGCTGTCGACCGTCAGTGACAGATCCGGCGCAGTGGCCGGCCCCTGTGCGTTCAACGCAAAGGCGATGGCGCCCTTGGCATCCTTCGACAGCAGCGAGATGTCGCTCAGCGCGCCCTTGATGTCGGCGGCCACCTTGTTGTCGGCAAGGCTGGCATGCCCGTCGGCGGTCAGCGCACCCGAGGTCAACTTCAATCCGCCTATGTTGATGCTGCCGTTGGGGTCGCGCTTCAGCGTGGCGCTGATCTCAGCGCGTTCGCCAAGCATGCCGCGCGCCGCCGCCGGCAAGGCCGACGATGGGGCATCCGCCTTCAGGTTGAGGTCTATGGCACCGTCTCGCAGCGATACCTGGCCGGCGACCTGGCTGTTCAGCGCATCGCTCTTGAGCGAGCCGCTGTCGATGGCAAACAGGTCGGCCGTCAGGCGGCCGCTGACGGCTGCCGTGACCTTGCCGGCGATCAGCGGCGCGATCACCGGATTGTTGAGACCGACCTTGTCCACCGACACCGTGCCGGAAACCGGCCCTGCACGGTTCTTGAGATCGAACGCATCCGAATGCAACGCCATGGCAAGCCCCTCCACCCTCGCCGGGCTGGTGACGATCGAGGGCAGGATCGCCGAGACATCCAGGCGGGCCCGCGTGCTCTCGCCCGCCACCTTTGCCGACAAGGACTGGATCTCGATCTTGACCGGGCTCTCGGCGCTGCCGACAGTCAGGGGCAGGCTGGGGCCGGATGAGATGAGATCGAGCACAAAATCGCTGGCGCCGTTCGGGTTGAGGGTGCCGGTTGCCTTGCCGGAAACCTTGTCGCCGGTCAGCGTCACCTGATCGAGCACCACGCCGCCGGCAATCGTGTAGCTGCCGGCC
>NZ_RZTC01000257.1:0-2108 GCF_004023165.1 Mesorhizobium sp. M7A.F.Ca.MR.176.00.0.0
TCGTTGCCGGAGCCGCCCGAACCGCCAATGCCGACGTTGACGGTGACACTCGTCTCGCTGGTGCCGCCAAGGTGGAACGCCTTGGCGTTGCTCGATCCGCCCATGCCGCCGCCGCCGCCCAGCGATTGCGCGACGATGCCTGAGGAGAAGTCGCCCTTGGTCGTCAAATTGCCGGTGTTGATCACGTCGACCGCGCCGGAGATATTGCCGGTGCCGCCCCCGCCTCCGACGGTCACGTTGGCCGCAACGTTGACGCCTTGGCCGCCGCCCAGATCGGCGGTCGCACCGTTGGTCGAGCCGCCATTGCCGCCGCCGCCGCCGATCGACTGCGCAAGGATCGCCGCGCTCATGTCGCCATCCGTCTGCACCGTCATGGCATTGTGGACGAGCACATCGTCGCTGACATTGCCGTCGCCGCCGCCGCCGCCGATGCTCACGGTCGCGTTGACGCTGACATTGACGCCGTAACCGCCAGCCGCCGCCCAGGAATCGCCGCCATTGCCGCCGCTGCCGGCAACCGACTGGGCAAGAATGCCGCCAGCCTGGTAACCCTTGGTGACGATGCTGCCGCCGCCGCTGAGGCCAGTATCGACGATCACCAGGTCACTGCGGCCACCGTCGCCGCCCCAGCCGCCGACCGTCACGCCGAGGCTGACATTGACGCCGTTGCTGACCGAGCCGGCCATCGTGGCCGCACGGCCGCCATTGCCGCCGCCGCCGCCAATCGACTGTGCCACGATGCCGCCCGAGCCGACCGCGTCGGTGTCGGCGATGATGTTGCCGTCCGCCCTGACCGTAACCTTGCCGCCAGGACCGCCATCGCCGCCCTCGCCGCCAACCGAAACGCCGACCGCTGCCGATGCGTAGAAACCGGCGCTGAAGGCTCCGGAATAGGCATTGCCGCCATTGCCGCCGCTACCGCCGACCGATTGCGCCAGGATGGCCTTCGCGCCCGCGCCGGCGACGTGGATGTCGCCCTTGTGGGTGACGGTAACCTGATCGCTCAGATTCGCATCGCCGCCGCCGCCGCCGATCGCGACGCCAGCCGCACCGAATATACCGACCGCGACCGCACCGGCGCTGCCGCCATTGCCGCCGCCGCCGCCGACCGATTGCGCCAGGATGCCGTGCGCGAGCGCGCCTTTGGTGGTTATGTTTGCGGTGTTTTTGACCTCGACCTGGCCACCTGCCCCGCCAGCGCCGCCCTGGCCACCGACAGCGACGGCCGCAAAGGCACCACCGGCGCCCGCCAAGCCTCCATCACCACCTGAACCACCGACCGACTGCGCGAAGATGCCGATCGAGAGGTCCCTGTCAGTGGTGATCCGAGCCGTATTTTCGACATAGACTTTCTGGCTGCCACCACCGGAACTGCCATTGCCGCCCAGCGAGAAGGAAGGTCCGCCAACCGTCACCGCAAAGCCGCCGGAGCCGCCGCCGCCGCCGACCGACTGCGCCATGATGCCGTGCGACTGAATACCTTCGGTCTGGACGACGGCGCCGTTGATGACATCAACGGTCTTGCCGCCGCCACCGCCGATCGATTGAATGATCAGGCCAGCGGAGTCGGCGCCGTGGGTTGTGATATTCGTGGTGTTGGAGTTCTAGACGACCTTGCCCGCGGCGCCGCCGCCCGCGCCACTGCCGCCGATGCCGACGGTCAGGCCAAGGCCGACACCGATGACGCCGCCGCCATTGCCGCCGCCGCCACCGATCGATTGCACGATGATACCGGCCGACCTTTCCTTGAAGGTTTCGACCGAACCATTATAGGTCGCATCGACTGCCTTGCCCGCGCCTGCCGCGCCGCCGGCACCACCGATGCCCAGATTGGCGATCGCGCCAAACGTGCCGACGAAGCCGCCATTGCCGCCACCGCCGCCGACCGACTGTACGACGAGGCCGATCGAGTCGGTGCCGCGCGTGATGATCGATTGCTGGCCGCCATTGGCGGTGCGGAAGAACACGTCGCCGCCATCGCCGCCGCCGCTGCCCTTGCCGCCGATTCCAACGCTCGCTCCGAAGAGGGCGCCTTCCACGACAAAGCCGCCATTGCCGCCGCCGCCGCCAAGCGATTGGACGACGATGCCTGCCGACCGGTCCTGCAG
>NZ_RZTC01000258.1:0-1970 GCF_004023165.1 Mesorhizobium sp. M7A.F.Ca.MR.176.00.0.0
CATGGGCGCGGCATGCAGGATTAACCGAGCCCAGCCGGTCATGAGTGCGGCCGGCCGGGTCGGGCGATAGGCAGTCATGCCCTGCCCTTCCTGCGGGTCAAGCACTCCGAAAAAACATTTCCCCCATAAATGCTAGATCTTCCGTTGCCTTTTCGCGGGCTTCTGCGTGAGGTGAGGCACGCCATCCATGGCATGTGGCACACGCACGCGATGCCAGTGCACGGTCGTTTTCTCGGCAAGGCCGTTCTCTACCTCGACCCGCACGCGCTCGCCCTGACGGACCCGGATTTCCGGGCCTGGAACGGGCCTTCGGCGCGCAATCGAGCCCGGTTCACCCGGCCCAATGGCGTCCACTTTGGGGGCGCATGCACTGCAGACCCGCTGGACCTGATCCGGGAGAGGATGGGCGCGGCGATTGGAATAGCTATGAAAGCGCATCGGACCGTGGAACTGCGCGCGCAGACTTTCGGAGGAAGGCTCGCTTTTAAACGTTATCGTGCAACTCTGACCGTTCTTCGCCTTGGCGGGTGCCGCGGAAGAATCCCGGGTTCTGCGAGCGCTGCGAGAACACCTGCGGTCGATCCTGTACCACAATCTCGCGAAGCTCGATGCTCTCTACAAACGATGTCTTGGATTCTCACGCCCTTATTTCAGCACTTCGCTCGCTTGCCCGACTCGGCCGCGGTCAGCCTTCACCGCCAATTTTATTGGCGCAGCGACGTTCCTATCGGTTCAGGCGAAGCTTCTTGAACCTGCCGCTCTCTCGTTGCCCTGGCACGATTAATCGTCCTCTCAGTCTGTCATTGGCGGAGTCGCTCCTGAGGCGCGCGCCGGCGAGTTCGAGGAGCGCGTGGCTATCTCCTCGGTCCAGCCGGATTCCGCTGCGCGCTCAGCCAATTCCTGGAAGGCCGATTCCAAGGCGAGCTGGCATTGAAGGCCGCGGTCCGGATGGTCGACTAGCTTGGTTCCACGATCGCAATGCTTGATCGCTTCATTGCAGGCCATGGGCTCTCGCCCTCTCCTTTTGCCACACGAGGCGCCAGCTCACGTGTTGTGCGCCCCGGCAACCGCTTTCACCAGCCGCTCCAGCGATCCCGCGCGCTCCAGCTCCGCAAAGAATGATGCGGCGTGACGCTACCCAGCCGGTGCTTCTCGGCCATTTGCACACATAGGGATAGTCGACCATGAAATCGGACCGAGGCGAGGCGTTGGACGTTTCAGTCTTGGTCTGAATGCGCCGCCCACGAGCCGATCGGCCTTCTCGATGATTTGGCGCACCCTCGTTGTCGACAAGCCATGTTCCTGAGCCAGGTCGGCGAAACTCTTGCCCTTCAGAAAGCCGTCGACCAGGGCTATGTTCCTATCGACGGTCGGCTAAATCCCAGCAGGCGCGCGCAGTTTTCCGGCATCATTCCGTTTGTTCATCCGCTTGTCCGCGCCCCCTGCAAATCCTACCGGGCCAAATCGGTGCTTGGAAGACCCACTCATGTCATGGCCTCGGGAAAGTACAAGGCCGACGGTTATGTGAATACGAAAGATGCTGGCGATCACCATGATCGTTGGTGACCGCTGACCTCCCCAATGTCGGCTTCGACGGCACACCGGGAGCTCTCGGCAATGTTGAATAATTCCGTTTGAAGATGGTTGACTTCGTCGTCGAGGCTCGATCCATCAGGATCGGTATCGACGATTCTATATTTGAGAAACCCAAATTCGTTTGACTCGCGCAATTCGCTGTACGGCGTATCATCGCAAGCGCGGGATTCCGACATCCTGCGAAGTGCCCGCGTTGCTGGAATCGATTTTGCGGAAGTAAAAAGGCCCCGGCGCTGGGTCGGCGCGCAGGGCCTTCAGGCATGTACGAGCTACCAGCATGTCCAGTTATGATCGTGCGCTATCATAATGAACAAACGGTGAATGATCGCTATCCGAGGTGCAGGGCGGGCGAGATGGTGGGGCGGTGGGGGACC
>NZ_RZTC01000259.1:0-1963 GCF_004023165.1 Mesorhizobium sp. M7A.F.Ca.MR.176.00.0.0
TGTCGTTGCTCGGCTCGGTCGCTGCCGAGAGCGGATCGAGCACGATCATAGCCCGCTCCCCACCAGCGTCTCTTGGGACGCCAGATCGTCGCCCCACATGATGGTTTCGCCGTGATCTTCCATGCAATGGCCTTCCGTGTCGTGGCCGTCCTCGTCGTCGCAATTATCGAGTTCGAGATCGAGCACGTCGACGGGAGGTAGGTTCGGCGCGGTGCTGGATAGGAATGATTGCCCGCCGCGGTGCGCCCAGCCTAGGGACGGCTCGTCGTCGGCTGTTTCCTCCAGATCGCAATCAACTTCCATGAGATCCAGTGCCGTTATTAGGCTCATGGCGCGGTCAAGGAGGTCGTTCAGGCGTGTCTCGACCGATTGCCGCCATGTGCGAGGGTCTACGCCTTGCGGGCAGCCGTAGGGCTTCAGAACTGGCGTGTGGGCGTTCATGCTGCACCGCCTTTCGTGAGCCTTGCCAGTCCTTTCCGCTCATAAGAAACGTCACCGGGTTTATCGCCCGCGACATGAGAAAGGACGATGATCATTCCGTCCTTGATGTTGTCCATGTCGATAATTCGAAGCGGTGCGTCGGGCCACTTCTCCCAGAACGCCGCCTTGATTTCCTCAATAGCGGCGGTGATCCGCTCGTCCGGTGTAGGCGACGCAAACGCCAACTTGGCGGATGCGTTCGCGTGAAGCACGGACAGCGCTCCCAGGCCAGCCGCAGTTGCCCCTGTGCCCAGCAGCAGGCGCCGCCGGTCGATCGTTGTTGCCTTCGTGTTCATGGATAGTCCCCACGGTTGGAACCGGCTTCTGAAGGCCGGCGGCAAAGCTGCAAATTTGCAGGATTTGCCATCATCGGCGACGGGCCGAAGCCGGGGGTTCAGAACCAGCCGTGAGACTGGCGCGACGCTTTTAAGCCCGAAGGCTCTGGACAGAACGGCGCCCCCCGGCCATAAAGGTCGGGTCTGGAGCCGCGCCGCCAAGCGCGTCCATTGTTTGACAAACTCGTCAAACATTCATCCGAAGCTTCCTGTCGTGGAGGCGCGACCCCGCCAAGGGTCAATTCGGAGATATCACGGTCCGGGTTCTGAAGCCCACGGACAATAAGCCGCTGATTTGCCGCCTTCGTCAAGCACTCCCCACCGGGGAGCCGGCTTGCCTATGGGATGAGAACAAACAGGGGATTCACAGATTCCCGGTTTCGATCTAGAATCTGGCTATGGAAATGATCTTTGACGATCTCGCCATTGCCCTCACAGCGCCCCGCACAGACGCGTGGCGCCCTGTCCGCGCCTTCGCCCTGGATCTTGCCGGGAAGCTGTTCCTGGGTCTTGCCATCGGGCTTGGCGTCGGCATCGGAATGGCAATCGCCGGTTAACGTCTCTTCGGCTTCGGCGTGATCTCCTCGACCCGCACCTTGTCGCCGATCTCCTTTGCCATCGCCAGGGCCTTGACCTTGTCCTTCGTCGTCAGCACCGTGCGCCAATGCGGCTTTTCGAACACAGACACAACGTAGGTTGTCGCCGGCTTGTCGGTCATTGGCTTGCGCTCCGATAGGCACTAGCGCTTTGGTTTCAGCCAAGGATCATTTGAGCTAGCACAATTGTGAGAAGCATTGATGCGGGAACGGCAATGAGACAGTACGCCTCAACGATCCTGTTTTGTCGCTTGTCCATTTTGGGTGCCTTCCGTTTTCCGTTCTTATTTTGACGTCAATGGGCAGGCGTTGGAAGCGGTCCCATGGGCGCGGCGGCCAGAGATCGGGTAGGTGCTGTATATTAGCAACACCTAGACGAACCAGCGGCCCCATTCATTCTTCCTCCGCGAAAATCTTGCAGCGAAGCATGACGGAGACCAGATCGCTATCGCGCACAATGGTATCCTCGTCAGACGAAGGATATCGCAGCTACGACTTCAAAGCCGGCCGCCGATGACGCCTGAACGTTGTAAGTGCTGGTGGCAGCGAGAC
>NZ_RZTC01000260.1:0-1900 GCF_004023165.1 Mesorhizobium sp. M7A.F.Ca.MR.176.00.0.0
GCGGGGTGAGCATGATTGGCGAAGGCCGCGATGACAGCCAATCTCCCCCCTTGCGGGGGAGATGCCCGGCAGGACAGAGGGGGGGCGCTGTCCCGCCAACAGATCGGCCAATTTTGGGGCGTGTTCCCGCACGCAAGCCGGACCGAAGACTGGCATTCCTTCACGCCCCCCTCTGCCCTGCCCGGCATCTCCCCCACGAGGGGGGAGATCAGCAGCGTCGCCGTCGCGCCGGACATCACACCATGACCACCTTCCTCTTCGACGGTCCCGACACCGCTGCCATCACCATCCTGCTCGCCCATGGCGCCGGCGCGTCGATGGATTCGCCTTCAATGACCGCCACCGCCAAGGCGCTGGCCGCGGCAGGCTTACAGGTCGCACGCTTTGAATTCCACTACATGGCTGCCCGCCGCTACGGCCACCGCAAGCCACCGCCGAGGGCCGAGACGTTGAACCCGGAATATATCAAGGCGATAGCCGACCTCAGGGCAAAGGGCGTGACGGGACCGCTGATCATCGGCGGCAAGTCGATGGGCGGGCGCGTCGCCTCCATGGTCGCGGACGAGATGTTTGCCAAGGGCGAGATTTCAGGGCTGGTTTGCCTCGGCTATCCCTTCCATCCGCCGGCCAAGCCCGAGCAATTGCGCACCAAACACCTTGCCGATCTGAAGACGCCGACGCTGATCTTCCAGGGCACGCGCGACGAGTTCGGCACCAGGGACGAGGTTGCGACTTATGACCTTTCCGATCGCATTGAGGTGATCTGGCTGGAGGATGGCGACCATGATCTCAAGCCACGCAAGAACATCTCGGGATTTTCGGCGGCCGACCATCTGAAGACGCTGGCCGAGACGGTCAAGGCGTGGTCGGGTCGGATCGCTTCCTGAAGCGATGAAGATCGCCTCCTTCAACATCAACAACATCAACAGCCGGCTTGAAAACCTGCTGGGATGGCTGGCTGTGGCAAAGCCCGATGTCGCCTGCCTGCAGGAGCTGAAGGCGCGCGACATGCAGTTTCCACGCTCGGCATTGGCGGCGGCCGGCTATGGCGCGGTGTGGAAGGGCGAGCCGACGTGGAACGGTGTTGCCATCCTGGCACGGGGCGCCGAGCCAGTGCTGACCCGCGATGCCTTGCCCGGCGATGATGCCGACAGGCAGAGCCGCTATATCGAGGCGGCGGTGAACGGCATCATCGTCGCTTGTCTCTATGCGCCGAACGGCAATCCTCAGCCCGGCCCGAAATTCGCCTACAAGCTCGCCTGGCACGCGCGGCTGGAGGTGCATGCCGAACAGTTGCTCGACACCGGCCTGCCGGTGGTGCTGGCCGGCGACTACAACATCGTGCCCGAGCCGCGCGATATATACGCCACCCGCTCCTATGACGACAACGCGCTGGTGCAGCCGGAAAGCCGGGCGTCGTTCCAGCGCCTGCTCGACCAGGGTTGGCTTGATGCCCTGCGCAAGAAGCATCCGAAGGAAACGCTTTACACATTCTGGGACTATCGCCGCAACCGCTGGCCGCGCGATGCCGGCCTCCGGCTCGATCACATCCTGCTGTCGAAGAAACTGGCACGCCGCCTGACCTCCGCCGGCATCGACCGCGACGTGCGCGGCGAGGACGGCGCCAGCGACCATGCGCCGGTGTGGGTGGAATTGAAGTAGGCGACTGCTTTCATTGCGTCGCGCTTGAACGGCTCCCTGCAACGCGCTTAAAGTCTTTTGTCTCGATGCATGTTGCTGTCCCAATCCGGGTTCGCTTTTGGCCGACATGCAATAACCTGTCGGCAAAGTACTCCAACGCAGCCGGATCGCCCGTGAACGCAACCCCCCACGAGATTTGTGAATCGAGGCTCCATGCCTGACTTGGGCGCTGTCTCGATATTGGCCGCCGCCATTGTGG